>JAGPDF010000055.1 GCA_018057705.1 Thermoanaerobaculia bacterium
GACGACCTTTCGGTCACGCCGCAGGGCGGCGGCCCGGCCAATCTCTCGGTCGACGACGTCTCCTTGAACGAAGGCAACACCGGCACGACGAACTTCACCTTCACCGTCAGCCTTTCCTCGCCGGCCGGGGTCGGAGGCGTCACCTTCGACATCGCCACCGCCGACGGCACGGCCCAGGACGGCAACCCCGGCACCGAGGACACCGACTACGTCGCCCAGTCGCTCACCGGACAGACAATTCTCGCCGGGAACTCGACCTCCTCCTTCACCGTCCAGGTCAACGGCGACGCCGCCATCGAGTCGAACGAGACCCTCTTCGTCAACGTCACCAACGTCACCGGTGCCGTGGTGACCGACGGCCAGGGACAGGGCACGATCACGAACGACGACTTCGCGATCTCCTACATCCACGACCTGCAGGGCAACGGGGCCGCGACGCCGATTCCGCCGGCGACGGTCGTCCAGGTCGAAGGGGTGGTGACCGCCGACTTCCAGGCCGCCACCCAGCTCTCCGGCTTCTTCCTCCAGGAGGAGGACACCGACGCCGACGCCGATCCCGCGACCTCCGAAGGCATCTTCGTCTTCTGCAGCACCTGCCCGACAGCGGTTGCCGAGGGCCAGCGGGTGCGCGTCACCGCCACGGTCGGCGAGTTTTTCGGCAACACCGAGATGACCGCCACCACCGCCGGCGCAGTCGTCGTCACCGACGCCGGCAACAACCTCGCCCTGGTGACGCCGGCAACGATCGACCTGCCGATCGTCGGCGTCATCAACGACTTCTACGAGGCGCGCGAGGGGATGAAGGTCACCTTCGTCGACAGCCTCGCGGTCGCCGAGTACTTCGAGCTCGCGCGCTACGGACAGATCGAGCTCTTCGAGGGCGGCCGGCCGCGCCAGTTCACCGAGATGTTCCCGCCGAGCGTTCCGGGCTACACCGCGCACCTCGAAGCCCTCGACCGCCGCCGGGTCATCCTCGACGACGACGACAACAGCCAGAACGTCTCGCTGCTCGACGCGAACGGCTTCCAGTTCGTCTATCCGCCGGTCGCCAACGGCGGCTTCTCCGTCGGCACGCAGGGCACCGACTTCTTCCGCGGCGGCGACCTCGTCAACGGCCTCACCGGCGTCCTCGACTGGTCGTTCGCCGGGGCGACGGGCACCGACGCCTGGCGGATCCGGCCGACGGCGGCGAACCCGGCCGCCTTCACGGTCGCCAACCCGCGGCCGGCGACGCCGCCCGCGGTCGGCGGCGCCATCCGCGCCGTCGGCATGAACCTGCTCAACTACTTCACCACCATCGACACCACCGCCAGCACCAGCAGCGGCCCCTGCGGACCGGGCGGAACGCTCGACTGCCGCGGCGCCGACAGCGTCGCCGAGCTCAACCGCCAGCGCGAGCGCGCTTCGATCGTGATCTGCGACCTCGACGCCGACGTCTACGGTTTCGGCGAGCTCGAAAACGACAACGCCTCGGCCGCCATCACCGACCTCGTCGGCGCGGTCAACACCCGCTGCGGCGGCGCCCAGCCGTACGCCTTCGTCAGCACCGGCGGCGCTCTCGGCACCGACGCCATCCGGGTCGCGCTGATCTATCGCACCGGTGTCCTGGCGCCGGTCGGCGCGCCGCTCTCCGATACCGATGCGATCCACGACCGGCCGCCGACCGCGCAGACGTTCGATGTCGCCGATGTCACGAATCCGGCTTTCGGCGAGCGCTTCACGGTCATCGCCAACCACCTGAAGTCGAAGGGATCGAGCGCCGGCCTGCCCGGTGACGCCGACGCCGGCGACGGCGCCGGGTTCTCGAACGCCACGCGCACCTTGCAGGCCAGCCGACTGCTGACGTGGATCTCCGCGACGGTTTTGCCGGCGGCGGGAGACCCCGACATCCTCCTCCTGGGCGATTTCAATTCCTACGCCCAGGAGACGCCGATCACCACCCTCACCGGGGGGGGCTACACCGATCTCGAGACCGCCCTCCTCGGACCCGCGGCCTACTCGTATCTCTTCGACGGCCAGCTCGGGCACCTCGACTACGCCTTCTCGAGCGCCAGCCTGACGTCGCAGGTCACCGGCGTCGGCGCCTGGCACATCAACGCCGACGAGGCGAGCCTGCTCGACTACAACGACGAGATCAAGGACGTCGGCGAGTCGACCTTCGAAGAGAAGCCGGACGGATCCGCCCTCGTCCCACCGCGCGTCCTCTTCCAGCCGGCGTCGCCCTACCGCGCCTCCGACCACGATCCGGTGCTCGTCGGCCTCTTCCCCGTGGCCGATCTCGCGATCACCAAGACCGACGGCGTCACCACGGCGACTCCCGGCGGCACGGTGACCTACACCATCGTGGCCTCGAACGCCGGCCCGGATCCCGAACCGGCAGTGACCGTGGCCGACACCTTCGCGGCGACGCTCACCTGCACCTGGACCTGCGCCGGCGCGGGAGGCGGCACCTGCACCGCCGCTGGATCGGGCGACATCAACGACAGCGCCAACCTCCCGGTCGGCGGCTCGGTCACCTACACGGCGAGCTGCACGATCTCCGGCTCCGCCACCGGAAGCCTGGTGAACACCGCGACGGTGACTGGTACCGGAGCCACGTCCGATCCCAACAATGCCAACAACTCGGCCACCGACAACGATACGCTGCTCGTGCTGGCGAACGTCGGGATCACCAAGACAGACGGCTCGGCAACCGCAATCCCGGGAATGTCGGTGACCTACACCACCGTCGTCTCGAACGCCGGCCCGAGCGCAGCACCGATTGTGACGGTCGTCGACAACTTCCCGCCCGCGCTGACCAGCTGCACGACTGCCTGTGTCGCTTCCGCCGGCAGCAGCTGCGCCGCCGGACCGGTGATGGGCAACATCAACGACGTCGCCAGCCTCCTGGTGGGTGGCACGGCGACCTATTCCACCAACTGCGACATCTCGCCGACGGCCACCGGCGCACTGAGCAACACGGCCACGGCGACCGTGGGCGGCGGCGTGACGGATCCGGCGCCGGCGAATAACACGGCGACCGACAACGACACCCTGACGCCGTCGGCGGACGTTTCCATCACCAAGACCGACGGCTCGCCCACCGCGACCCCGGGAGCACCGGTGACGTACACGATCGTCGTCACGAACGCCGGTCCGAGCGCGGCGCCGACCGTGGGGGTCCTCGACCTCTTCCCGGCAACGCTCACGAGCTGCGCCACGACCTGCGTCGGGGCGGGCGGCGGCTCCTGCACCCCGGGCCCGGTGGTCGGCAACGTCAACGAAAACGCCAACCTTCCGGTCGGCGGGAGCGTGACCTACACCGCCAGTTGCACCGTGTCGCCCTCCGCGACCGGAACGCTGACGAATACCGCTACGGCGACGGTGAACGGCGGCGGCTCGGATCCGAACCCGGCCAACAACTCGGCCACCGACACCTCCGCGCTGTCGAACGAGCTGTTCCTCGACGGCTTCGAGAGTGGCGACAGCTCGGCCTGGTCGTCGACCGTGCCGCTGTCCTTCGAGGCCTACGCCAGCTTCGAGATCGCCGGTGGAAGCTCGGAAGCCGACTTCGGTTACGACTTCGCCGCCATGAAGGCCGGGGAGGCTTTCGCCGCGACGTCGGTCGCCGTTGCGACTGATGCCGCGGGCAAGCCGCTCTTCTCCGTCGAGGCCCGTCGCCTCGACCCGAACGGCCCGCTGGAGCTGACGCTCGAAGTCGTCGGCGGCGGGCGGAGCAGTTGGATCGAGGCGGCCGAGGTCGGGCAGCAGATGCGCCTCGAGTGGTCGGCGGCGGACCAGAGCGACCTCGGACATGTCGCGGTTGCGCTCGACGGGCGACTCGCCCTCTGGGTCGAGGGCTATACCGGGAGCGCGAAGCCAGCCGGAGTGCTGCTGCTCCGCGCCCCGGTGCCTGCGGCACAGTAGCCGAAGGCGCCGGAGTCGCCGCCTCGGCGGAGACTCGGGCGGCGGATGTCGATCGCCGCCGGGGGGGCCCCTGCGGCGACCGACCCGACGGCACACCCATTGCAGACTCCGCCCTCTGGAGGAGTCTGCAATGCCCCATCCTGCCCAACTTCAGATGGCCGCCGCCTGACGGTGCTCCTTCCGGCACTCCTTTTCGTCGATCTCGCCCGCGCGCGGCTCGATCTCGACCCGGTCCGGCGTCCCGGCGGCCGGGGGAGCTCGATGAAGTTCCAGAACCTGTTCCCAGGCCATCTCTTGGGACTCCCGGCGGGAGGGTCTATGCTCGCCAAGAAGGAGAAGCGGTCATGATCCCGTTCGCCAAGAGATACAGATCGCCGGCGCTCACACGGCGCGTTCCGATACGGATGCTGACGATGGCGCTCGCGCTCATCGGCGCGACTGCAGGGATGGCGCAGGAGGTCCCGGTCGTCCTGGCTCTCGACTCCAGCCGTTCGCTCTCCGCCGCCGAGAGCCGCGCCACGAGCGACTTCGCCAAGGTGCTTCTGGCCGGCCTGCCGGGGGCGGCGAAGCCCGGGATCCTGGTCTTCGACGATGAGGTGCGGTGGCTCGCCCGTCCTGGTGCGGCCGGCGGCGCGGAGGCGCTCGACGCCATGACCCCTGCCGGCCGATTCACGGTGCTGAATGACGGCCTGATCGAAGGCGTGCGCGCCCTGGGGAGCGGCGGTGTGCTGGTGCTCCTCTCGGACGGGCTCGACGAGAACTCGGCGACCACTCTGGAGGACGCCGCCCGCCTCGCCAGCGAACGCGGGGTGCGGCTGGTGACGATCGGCGCCGGCCGCGCCGACGAGCGCACGCTCCGACGTCTGGCTCTCCTCACCGGGGGGCAGTACGCGGGTCGGGTCGCGGCGGCCGACGGCGCGGCCGTCCTTTCGGGAATCCAGACCCTGCGCGGCGACATCGCCGCCGAGCAGGCCGCGCGGGCGCCCAAGCCGGCGCCCGTCGCGCCCGTACCCGCCCCGGCGACCGCCGAATCGCCGCGGCCGGCGCCCGATTCGGGTCAGCCGGCCTCCAGTTGGCTGCTGGCGCTCGGCGCCGCCGTAGCGGCCCTCGGCGTCGTCCTCGGCTTTCTGTTGGCGCGACGTCGCAGCGCCTCCGCCGCGAACGAGTCGTCGGAGCCCGATCGCGGCACCCAGCCGGGCGTGCAGTGGCCGGCCGCCGCGACCGCTCCGGGCGACGGAACCGCGCCTGGAGTCCTGGCGGTGTCTCCGGTACCGGCGGTATCGGCGATCTCCCCGTTCAAGGCGCCACAGCCGATCGACGAGGTCCAGATCGCGCGCGTCCGCCTGCGCCCCGTCGTCCGCCCCCATGGCCTGTTCGAAGTCTCGCTCGACGAGACCGCGGAGTTCCAGCGTCTGCCGTTCTCGGACTCGATCGAGCGCACCCTCGTCCTGACCGCTGAAGTCATCCTCACGGTCCGTGAACCGGGCAAGGAGCCGCGCTCCTACCGTCTGCCGCCCGACCGCGCCGTCGACATCGGTCGCGACGCGACGTCGAACACCCTCGCCTTTCCAGATCCGACGATGTCGACGCAGCACCTGCGGGTGGCGCTCGACGACGACGAGGTCTACCTCGTCGACCTCGGCTCGACCAACGGCGTCCTGGTCGGCGAGCGCCGCGTCGACGCCGTCCAACTCCACCCCGGCGACCGCTTCCGCGCCGGCATGATCGAGTTCGAGATCGGCCTCCACCACGCCAGCACGGGGCGCGTCGTCGAAACGGCCTGAGCGCCGCCGCTGCGCGATCCGCCGCTTCAGGCGGCGCTGGGTTTGGCGTTGTCGAGCGGGATTTTCACCAGCACCCAGATGATCGCCGCGAGCGCCACGAGCGACGCCCAGGCGCCGGCAGGGCCGGCCACCCAGGCGAACTGCTCGACGCCGAAGAGGCTGTAGGTGATCGACTTGAAGCTCTCCGAGAGCAGCACGATCCCGGCCATCATCACGCCGGTCAGCGACTCGCCGGCGATCAGGCCCGAGGCCACCAGCGAGCCGAAGCTGTCGAAGCTCTCGCCCGCGATACCGCGGCGAGCCGCCAGCTTGTCCGCCAGCCACTTGATGCAGCCACCGACGAAAATCGCGCCGGTGGTCTCGAATGGCAGGTACATGCCGACGGCGATGAGCGTCGGCGACGGCGCCTTCATCAGGATCAACGCCAGCGAGAAGCACATACCGAAAAGAATGAGACCCCATGGCATCTCGCCGCCGACGATCCCTTGCGCGAGCTGCGCCATGAGGCCGGCCTGCGGCGCGGAGAGCTCGCGATCGCCGATGCCGATGCCACCCTGCTTGATGTTCGCCTGGTGCAGCCAGAGCATCGGGAAGACGAGCACGAAGGCGGTGGTGATCGTGGCGATGATCTCGGCGATCTCCATCTTCTTCGGCGTGCCACCGAGCAGGTGCCCGACCTTCAGGTCCTGAATGAGGCTGCCGGAGACGCAGATCGCGCAGCAGACGACCGCCGAGACCCCGAGGACCGCGCCGACACCCTGCAATCCGGTCACGCCGAAGGCGACCATGAGCAACGCCGCGAGGATGAGCGCCGAGAGCGTCAAGCCGGAGACCGGCTGGTTCGAGCCGCCCACCAGGCCGACGAGGTAGCCGCCGACCGCCGAGAGCAGAAAGCCCAGCACCAGCATGACCACAGCGGCGACGATGGCGCCGACGAGATTGTGGGTGAAGTTCCAGTAGATCCACGTCATCGGGATGGTCAGACCGACGATGCCGAGCAGGATCCCGCGTGAATCGAGGTCGCGATCGAGGCGCGACTTCTCGGTCCCGGCGTGGCTACGCTTGAAGGCGCCGGCGAAGGCCTGGCCGATCGAAGAGCGCATGCCCCACATGGTGTTCGCCGCGCCGACCAGCATCGCGCCGACCGCCACCGGCCGTACGATGTTGTACCAGACCGAGAAGATCAGCTCGCCCTCGGCCGGGGCGACGCCGCCGGCCGAGAGGTTCGCGGCGAGGTTCGGATCGAGGAAGAAAGCGAGCGGAATGAAGACCAGCCAGGCGAGCACGCCACCCGAGAAGTTGATCGCCGAGAGCTCGAAGCCGATGATGTAGCCAACGCCGATGAGCGCCGGCGAGATCGACGGCGTGGCGAAGGCGACCGCGCCCCGATGCTGGACGTCGCCCAGCGGCACACGCGACGAATCGAAGTGGTGGATGACCGACGATGGCAACTGCCTGAAGACCTCGACCGACTCGCGGAAGAGGCGCAGGCCCGCGCCGTCCTTGAAGATCTGGATGAGCATGCCGAGGCCCATCGCGCCGAAAACGTACTTGGCGCCGGTCGCTCCGGCCTGGCCGGCGCGGACGATCGCCGCGCAGGCCTTGCTCTCCGGGAACGGCAGCGCCGCCTCGACCGCGAGCGTCCGCCGGAGCAGGGTGATGAACAGGACGCCGAGGATGCCGCCGATGAGCAGGATCAGGCTGGTCTGCCAGTAGTCGAACTCGGTCCACAGGCGCTCGCCGTTCACCGTGACGAGGAGGAAGGCCGGAATCGTGAAGATCGCGCCGGCCGCGAGCGCCTCGCCGACGGTGCCCGCGGCGCGGGCGACGTTCTGCTCGAGGATCGTGCCCCGGAAGAACGGCAGCCGGAACGCCGCGAGGGCCAGAATTGCCGCCGGGAAGGTCGCCGAAACGGTCTGCCCCGCCTTGAGCGCCAGGTAGGCGTTGGCCGCGCCCATGATCGCCGCCAGCACCACGCCGAGCACGACGGCCTTCACCGTAAGCTCGGCCATCGTCGACCCTGCCGGCACGTAAGGCTGCTGCTCGTCGCTCATGCCATCCCCCGAAGAAAAGTTTCGGAGATCCTACCAGCGGAACCTGCGACCCGAAGGCGCCATAGGTGCCTCTGGGAGCAGAGCGTCCTCCGACAGCGACTCGGCGAGCGCAAGCCTGTCTAGCGGAGCGCCTCGAACCGCGCGAGCCAGGCGGCGACGCTTTCAATGGCGAAGGGCGTCTTCCCGGACAGGGCGAGGAGGTCGCGGTCGCCGCTGACCAGGACTTCAGCGGCACCCGCGAGTGCAAGCTCGAGAAAGATCTGATCGGCGGCGTCGCGGCAGCGCGGCAGGGGAGCTCGAGGCGCGGACGGCAGCCGAACAGATCGGGTGCCGGGCAGGTACTCGGTGAGCAGCAGCTCCACGTCGGGGGCAGCGAGAGCGAACTCGGGGTAGGCGAGAACGCGAACGAGCTCTCCCACCGTCTCGCGGCAGACCAGCGCTTCCACTCGGCCCGAAGACCAGTGCGCGCGCAGACGTGTCACCGGTCCGGAGCGGAAGAGCAGTGCGGAAACGACGACGCCGGTGTCGAAGACCGCCGAGATCACGGGCGGCGCTGGCGGGCCGCTCGGATCGCTGCGGCGATATCAGCCGGCCCGATCTCCGCCTCGGCGAGCCGCTTCCGCACCTCGTCGCCGCCGCCGAGGCGCACCGGCTTGAGCAGGATCCGATCCCCGTCAGCACTCACCTCAAAATAGTCGACGCCAGGGAAGCGATCGACCACCGCCTTGGGAAGGGTGAGCTGGTTTTTCGAGGTCTTCTTGGCGAGGGTCGTCATGGAGTGCATTCCCGGAAACAAGGAGATCTTACTTCAAACCAGAATCCTGCCGATCGCCGGTCCCTCTCGAGCGCTTGCAGTGACGGCCGCGCCGGCGGTCGACGGAGGCTGAGGGCTGCGGAACGGAAGGCCCGGCAGTCGAACGGCTCACCCATCCCGTCGAGGAGCTCGCCCGAACCCTCTTCGAGAACCCGCTACCAGCCGACCGGATGCCAGGTGGTCTTGGTCTCGGTGAAGGCGCGGATGAGGTCGAGGCGTTCGGTCTGCTCGGCGGCGTAGTCGCCGAGGGCGTAGCAGCTGACGCGCTTGACGTTGACGGCGGCGTCCTGGCGGGTGGCGATCTCGACCTCTTTCGGCAGGCCGGCGAGAGCCAGGGCGTTCACGTCCATGTGGCGCGCGAGGTGCGGCAGGGTCTCCGATCGCGGGCCGGAGAGGAGATTCACCACGCCGCCCGGCAGATCGCTCGTCGCCAGGACCTCGGCCCACTCGAGACCCGGGATCGGATCGCTCGGAGACAGCAGCACCACGCAACTGTTGCCGCTCACGATGACTGGCAGGACGTGCGAGACCAGGCCGAGGAGCGCGGGACTCTCGGGCGCCACCACGCCGACGACGCCAGTCGGCTCCGGCAGCGAGAAGTCGAAGTAGGAGGAGGCGACCGGATTGACCGACGAGAGCAGCGCCTGGTACTTGTCGGACCAGCCGGCGAAGTGCACGATGCGGTCGATCGAGGCGCGGACCTCGCGGCGCGCCGCGGCGGCGCTCCCGCCCCCGCCGCGGAGCGCGGCCTCGAACGCCGGGACGCGGCTCTCCATCATCTCGGCCATGCGATAGAGGATCTGCCCCCGCAGATAGCCGCTCGACGAGGCCCACTTCTCTTGCACCGCACGCGCCTTGAGGACCGCGTCGCGCAGGTCCTTGCGCGAGGCGCGGCAGAGGTTGGCGCGGTGCCGCCCCTTGGCATCGAGCGCCTCGTCGTAGTGCCCCGACTCCGAGCGCACGAACTCCCCGCCGACATAGAGCTTGTAGGTCTTGCGTATCTCCAGGGCCGCCATGGTGCCGCGATTCTAACCCCATGCGGGCGCCCCCACTTCGCCCGCCTGGCCTCCGCCGGCGCCCCTTTGCGCTTCCAGGATCAGAGACCCTTCACTTTCCCAGCGAGGCTCCCACGTGCGTACCGCCTTCCGACACACCCCCACCCAATGGACCGCAGCCTGGCTTCTCCTCGGCAGTGCCGCCGTCCCGGAACCCGAAAAGGCGGCTGCGCCTTCCGTAGCCCTGCCGAGCAGCGCCAACCACGCCTCTCCGGCGGGTGACCCGCGGCTGGACGGAGGGCCCGCCAGCCACTCGCCTGCCGAAGAGTCCGTTGGCGCGCAGCCTGCGTCGCACGGAGACCGTTAGCGAACGGTCACCGTCGGATCGCGACCGTTGGCGAACGGTCTCGGTCCACAACCGATCGCCAGCTAGCGGTCTCCATCCAGCAGATTCCCCAGCGGCCCGAGTACCGAGCCCTCCTCGCGGCGGCCACGGGCGATGCCCGACGCGGCGACGACACGCGCCGCGAGGCGTGAGAACGGCAGCGACTGCAGCCAGACCTTGCCCGGGCCGGTGACGGTGGCGTAGAAGAGCCCCTCGCCGCCGAACAGGAAGGTCTTCACCCCCTTGACCATCTGGATGTCGTACTGGACGCGCGGCTCGAAGGCCACCAGGCAGCCGGTGTCGACGCGCAGCGTCTCGCCCGGGGCGAGCTCACGTTCGAGAATCGTGCCGCAGGCATGGAGGAAGGCGAGGCCGTCGCCATCGAGCTTCTGCAGGATGAAGCCCTCGCCGCCGAAGAGGCCGGCGCCGAGCCGCTTTTGGAAGGCAATGCCGACGGAGATCCCCTTGGCCGCGCACAGGAAGGCGTCCTTCTGGCAGAGCATCTGACCGCCCAGCGTCTTCAAGTCGAGCGCCACGATCTTGCCCGGGTAGGGCGAGGCGAAGGCGACCTTCTGGCGCGCCGCACCCTGGTTCGAGAACACCGTCATGAAGAGCGACTCGCCGGTCAGGACGCGCTTGCCGGCGGAGAACAGCTTGCCGAGGAGGTCGCTGCCCTCACTCTGCTGCGACCCGTCGCCGAAGATCGTCTCCATCTCGATCCCCGGATCCATGTAGAAGAAGGCCCCGGCCTCGGCAACGCAGGCCTCCTGCGGATCGAGCGTGATCTCGACGTACTGCATCTCCTCACCGTGTACCTCGAAGTCGATCTCGTGCGCCTTGCCTCGACCGGCCGCGCTGCTCGGCGGGGGCGGCGGCGGCGCGCCGCTCGCGCCGCCGAAGGCGCTCGCGAACTCCGGCACGGCGGTGATCGCCACCCAGTTCTTCAACCCGGCGCTGAACACATGAGCGTTGCGGTCCAGCCGCCCCGCGCGCACCCGTCCCGCCACCTCATCCGCCGACATCGGCCCCTCCTGCTGACCGTTCACCGCCACGTACCACTGCGCGTCGCTCGCCATGTTCGCTCCTCCGGTCATGAGGCGCCGGATTCTACCCCGCTGGTGAACTCACGTTAGGCTTGCGGTGCCGATGTCGAAACGCGCGTCCAGACTGGCCCTGTGCGGCCTGCTCGCCTGGAGCCTCTCGTGTGCTCCCCGCGCCGGGGAGCAGTCGTCGTCGAAGAGTCCGGTCGCCGGAGTGAGGCCCAACATCCTCCTCATCGTCGTCGACACGCTGCGTGCCGACCATCTCTCGGCCTACGGCTATGCGCGGCCGACCTCGCCGGCGATCGACGCGCTGGCGGCGCGCGGGATGCGCTTCGACCGCCATCGCGCCCAGGCGCCGTGCACCTTTCCTTCGATGAATTCGCTGCTCACCTCCCGGCCGGTCGAGACCTTTTTCGGCCAACCCCAGGGAGACATGAGTATTCCGTCCGGGGTGACCTCGGTCGCAGAGCTCCTGCGTGGCGACGGCTACATCACCGCCGCCTTCTCCGCCAGTCCGATCGTGCGCAGGAACCCGAGCCAGTTCAACCAGGCTGGCGGCTTCGGTCGGGGCTTCCAGCTCTTCGACGACGACTGCGTCTGGAAGGACGCTCGCTGCATCAACGACCGCGCGCTCGCGGCGCTGGCGCGACATCGGACCGGCGAACCGGTCTTCTTCCTGCTGCATTACATCGATCCGCACGGTCCCTACCAGGCGCCCGGCAAAGGAAGGAAGCGTTTCGCCCGGCGCGGTGGGCTGAAGAACCTGAAGCCGGAAGTGCGCGCCGGCATCTCGCACGCCGCGGCCGCCCGCCTCGACCGCGGCGAGCCCGCGGGAGTCGATGCCGCGGACATCGCGCACTGGGTGGACCTCTACGACGACGAGATCGCCTTCGTGGACGCGCGGATCGGCGAGCTCGTCGAGGCCTTCGAGAACGCCGCGCCGCCCCGCGGTACGATCGTCGCCATCGCCGCCGACCACGGCGAGAGCTTCCTCGAGCACGGCACCCTCGCCCACTGCCGTTCGCTCTACGACACCGAGATCCGCACCCCCTGGATTCTCGCCGGCCCGGGTATCCCGCAGGGCGCGGTCCGCGACGCCCTCTCCGAGAACCTCGACATCGTGCCGACGCTGCTCGATCTCGCCGGCGTCACGGCCGGAGAAAAGGCCTTCGCCGGGCGCTCGCTCGCCGCCCTGATCGAGCGCGGCGAGGCGCCGCCGGCGAGGCTGCAGACCAGCGCCTTCTCCGGATGGCGTGCGGCGTTCGACGGGCGCCACAAGCTGATGGTGAACGAAACGGCCGGGGAGCTCCGGCTCTTCGACCTCGTGCAAGACCCGGGCGAGCGCGTCGATCTCGCCCCCGCCGAGCGCCGCACCGCCGCCGCCCTGCGCCGCGCCCTCGCCGAACAGAGCCCCACCCCCGAAGCCGCCCTCGAAGCCGCGCGCGAAACCGAGCGCCAGCTGCGCGCCCTCGGTTACCTCTGATTCCGACGGATCAGCCGCCCGGAACCGTCTCGATGCGTGCGACGAGCTCCCGGAGCTCGCGCGTCAGGCGCTCGGCGGCAGGTGGGTCGATATTCTCGAGCACGATGACGGTCCAGCCGCTGCCCCAGTCACTCTCCAGCGTCGCATTGGCGCCGACCGTCCCGCCGGCGGCACCGAGGCCGCCCTGTTGCGCGTAGCTCTCCGGTGCACCCAACCGCTTGGCAGCGAGCGCGCGATCGAAAGCCAGCAGATCCCGCGCGGAGGAGTAGCTCCCGCCGGCGGAGCTGCCGATCGCCGGCAGGTCCAGAGAATTCGCGTGGCGCGGCGCCAGCGGCGCTCGCGAGCGGGTTGGAGGATCCGGCAGTCGCCGACCCTGCGCCTCCTCCTGCCAGCCCTCGCGGGTGTAGCCGACCGCAGCGTCGCCGGGCAAGGCGTCGCGCCGGAGCCAACCGGAAGCCGCCATTCCAGCCGGTGCGAAGATCCGCTCGCGCGCCGCGTCGGCGAAGCTCATGCCCGTGATCCGCTCGACTACCAGGCCGAGGACGACATAGCCGGCGTTCGAATAGCGCTGCGCGGTCCCGGGCTCGAACTCGAGCGGCTTGCCCGTGAAGAGAGTCAGATGATCGCTGAGCGTGCGCAGCCCCGAGGAGACCTCCGGCGTGAAGCGCTCGTTGAAGATGTCTCCGAGCCCTGCGCGGTGCTCGATCAACTGGCGCAGCGTGACCTGCTCGGCGATCGACCGATCCGGATAATCGGGCAGATGGCGAATGAGCGTGTCGTCGAGTGCGAGCTTCCCTTCCGCCGCGAGCGCGGAGATCAGCACTCGGGTGAAAGCCTTGGTGATCGACCCGATGTTGAAGCGTGTCGACGCGCCGTTCGGGACTCCACGCTCGCGATCTGCCATCCCCGCCGCCTTCTCGAGCTCGACCCTGCCGTCGTGGGCGATCAGAACAACGCCGGAGAAGGCATCCTGCGCCGCGAGCTCGTCGATCCGCGCCGCCGCCTGCGCGATCGCCTGCGCGGGAGAGAGCCTCGGGCCCGCGGCTGCGCCGGCATCGGCCGGTGGGTTCGAGTCGAGCTGCATCGAGGCCGAGACGATGCCGCCCGGCGACCCGGGCTCGAGCTTCATCCCGACCGTCAACCAGAGCCCTTTCGCCTGCGAGCGGAAGATCATCTGCAGCTCGTCGGCGTTCTGGCGCACGATTCGCACCAGTTGCGCGGCTCCGAGATCCACGCGCACGCCGGCAAGCGCCTTCGCCCGCTCGCTCGCCGGACGCTGAGCGAGCGCGGAGGCCGCCCAGTTCGCCGCCACGAGCGGCTCGATCGCCGCCGCGTCGTCGGCCGGCCCGGTCAGGATCGCGACCATCGCCCGCGCGCGCGCGCCCGGAACGCCCTCCGGCAGCGGAGGTTGCGCGGCGGCGGCGAGAGCGAAGAGAACGCCACACAGAGCGATACACGCCCGAGAGAATCTTCTATCACCGGCTCTGCCTCGCGGATATCGCATCTGCTCTCCTGAGTTCGCTTGCACCTGTCGATTTGGGGAACGAGTTCCCCAAATCGGGAGGCGACGGAACGCTCCGGTGCCCTTGGACGAGAGAGTACACGGAGCGTGCCAACCCTCGCGCCCGAGCACGCGGCCGGCGCTCGAGGTCCCTCGCCTTCGCCGGTTGGCGTGGATTGACAGTCAGCCGTTTCTGAATATACTTAAGCACATGCTTAACCAACAGACCGCAGCCCCCACGAGACCGCCGCTCGATCTGGTGTTTCAGGCCCTCGCCGATCCGACCCGCCGAGGGATCGTCGAACGGCTGACGCGCGGGCCGGCCTCGGTCTCGGAGCTCGCGGCGCCGCTCGCGATGTCGCTGCCGGCGGTCTTCCAGCATCTCCAGGTGCTGGAGGCTTCTGGCCTCGTCTCGTCGCGCAAGGTCGGGCGAGTCCGCACCTGCCAGGTCGAGCCGCAGGCGCTGCGCTCGGCCGAGAGCTGGATCAGCGAGCGCCGGACGACATGGGAGAAGCGCCTCGATCGCCTGGGCGAGTTCCTGGCGCAGTCGGACGATGACCCGCCTTCCTCTCAACGCAAGCGACCCGCAAAGGAGAACGGAGAATGACCCAGCGATCCGTCGTTCACGGCACTTTCACCCTCGAACGAATCTACCCGGCCTCTCCGGAGCGCGTCTTCTCCGCCTGGGCTGACCAGAAGTCCAAGGCGCGCTGGTTCGCCATCGTCGAGCGCTGGGAGATCCTCGAATACAGACTCGACTTTCAGGTCGGTGGCCGCGAGATCTGGCGCGGCGGGCCGCAGGGCGAAACGGTTCACCGCAACGAGACGATCTTCCGCGACATCGTCCCCAACCGGCGCATCATCTACGCCTACGACATGTTCGTGGGCGACACCCGGCACTCGGTTTCTCTCGCGACCGTCCTCTTCGAACCGCACGCCGAAGGGACGCGGCTGACCTTCACGGAGCAGGGTGCCTACCTCGACGGCGTCTCCGACGGCCCCGAGGGCCGGCTGCATGGCTGGGGAGTGTTGCTCGACTCGCTGACGACCGAAGTCGCAGGCGGCCTGGCATCAGGCTGAGGCAAACCTCCCGGGTGGGAATTCCGTACAATCCCCGAACCGATTCGACGAGGAGAACGCCATGAGCGGAGTTCGTGTTTTGGTGGGGACGAAAAAGGGCGCATTCGTGCTGACGGCCGACGGCAAGCGTGACAAGTGGAATATCGCCGGGCCCCTCTTCGGCGGTTGGGAGATCTACCACCTCAAAGGCTCGCCGGCCGACCCGAACCGGCTCTACGCCTCGCAGTCCTCCGGCTGGTTCGGGCAGGTCATCCAGCGCTCCGACGACGGCGGCCAGAGCTGGGAGGCGGTCGGCAACCAGTTCGCCTACGACGGCACCCCCGGCACCCACCTCTGGTACGACGGCACCCAGCATCCGTGGGAGTTCAAGCGCGTCTGGCACCTCGAGCCTTCGCTCAGCGACCCCGACACGGTGTACGCCGGCGTCGAGGACGCCGCTCTCTTCCGGACCACCGACGGTGGGCGGACCTGGCTCGAGCTCGCGGGCCTCCGCGGTCACGAGTCCGGGGCGCGCTGGCAGCCCGGCGCGGGCGGCATGGGACTGCACACGATCCTCCTCGATACGGTCCACCCCGGCCGGATCTTCATCGCCATCTCCGCCGCCGGCGTCTTCCGGAGCGACGATGCCGGCACGACCTGGCGGCCGGTGAACCGGGGCCTCAAGTCGGAGTTCATGCCCGACCCGACCGCCGAGGTCGGCCACTGCGTGCACCGCATCGCGATGCATCCTTCGCGGCCGCAGACGCTCTTCATGCAGAAGCACTGGGACGTCATGAGGAGCGACGACGCCGGCGAGTCCTGGCACGAGGTGAGTGGAAACCTGCCCTCCGACTTCGGATTTCCGATCGACGTCCACGCGCACGAGCCGGAGACGATCTACGTCGTGCCGATCGAGAGCGACTCGCTGCACTATCCGCCGGAGGGCAGGCTCCGCGTCTACCGCAGCAGGAGCGGCGGCAACGAATGGGAGGCGCTCACGCACGGCCTGCCGCAGAAGGACTGCTACGTCAACGTGCTGCGCGAGGCGATGGCGGTGGACTCGCTCGACAGCTGCGGCATCTACTTCGGGACCACCGGCGGCCAGGTCTACGCCTCGCCGGACGGCGGCGACCATTGGACCGCCATCGCGCGCGACCTGCCGGCGGTGCTCTCGGTCGAGGTCCAGACCCTGCCGTGATGGCTGTGACCGCCGCCGCCCGCCGGATCCGCGTCGCCCTCCCCGCTCATCTGCGGACGCTAGCCGGGGTGGGCGGCGAGGTCGCCCTCGAGGTCCACGACCCGGTGACGGTCGCTACGGTGCTCGACGCGCTCGAGGCCTCGTTCCCCGTGCTGCGCGGCACCATCCGCGATCACGTCACGCGGCAGCGCCGGCCGTTTCTGCGCTTCTTCGCCTGCATGGAGGACCTCTCGAACGAGCCGACCGACCTCCCTCTCCCCGCCGCTGTCGTGGCCGGCAGCGAGCCGCTCCTGGTCGTCGGCGCGATCGCCGGCGGATAGCGCCCGGCCGTCACTTCCCCGGTATACGCTGGCTGGATGAGAGTCCTCATCGTCGGAGCCTCCGGAGGGACAGGGCGGGCACTGCTCGCGCAGGCGCTCGCGCGCGGACACGAGGTCACGGCTCTGGTCCGCGACACCGCGAAGCTCGCGCTGCGCCACGAGCACCTCCGCGTCGTGCAGGGGGACGTCCTCGATCCTGTTTCGGTCGATGCCGCGGTCGCCGGGCAGGAGGCGGTCCTTTCGGC
This sequence comes from Thermoanaerobaculia bacterium, assembly GCA_018057705.1. Lineage (NCBI taxonomy): Bacteria > Pseudomonadati > Acidobacteriota > Thermoanaerobaculia > Thermoanaerobaculia bacterium. The sequence continues at coordinate 16,788 of JAGPDF010000055.1, forward strand.
CCTGGGCCACAAGCGGTTCATGATTCCGACCCGGATCCTCTCCGACGGGACACGCAATCTCCTTCAGGCGATGGAGCGCCACGGCGTCCGTCGTTACATCGGCATGAGCGCGCTCGGCGTCGGCGACAGCTGGTGGCGCATGGGCCTCTACTACACGCTCTTCGTCACTCCGGTCATCTTGCAGTTCTACTTCTGGGACAAGCGGCGCCAGGAGCGGCTCATCCGTTCGAGCGAACTCGACTGGACGATCGTCCGCCCCGGCGCGCTCACCAACGGCAGGCCGCGCGGGGCGTGGCGCACCGGCCCGACGATCGGCAACCCGATCTGGACGGTGCGGATCGCGCGCGCCGACGTCGCCCATTTCGTTCTCGACCAGCTCGCGAGTACGAAGCACCTCCGCCAGACCGTCGCGATCGCCTGGTGAAGCCGAGGGCCGAATCGGAGAGCCGGTCGCTAGGAGTTCGCAGCGGCTGGCGGCGCGCCGCGCAGGAGTCGCGCGAGCAGCGCGAGCAGCACGAGCACAGCACCGCCCAGTCCGATCCAGAACCAGCGCCCCGACCGCATGGGCGTGTTCCCGGCGGCGAGCGGCCGTTCGTCGGGTAACACGAGCTCCCTGCCCTCGACTCCGACCAGTCGCGGCGCGAGCAGCTCGAGGTCGTAGCGGGGCGGGGCGAGCCGGGAGTCGCCGTAGAGAAGTCGCAAGGGCGTGCCGGTACCGAAGAACCGCAGCCTCCACGAAGGCAGCAGGAGCCGCGCGCCGGAGAGGGGCAGCGGGCTGTTGTCTCCCTCCTCCACCTCGACGCGGAGACGGTCGCCCGCGAGCGCCGGAAGGTCGATCGCCAGCTCCGGCGCTTCGAGCTCCGGATCCGTATGGCGCCAGGCGAGGTGCGCCACCACATTCCAACGCTCGCCACCCGTTGCCGCATCGACGACTGCCGCCTGCAGAACGACCTCGCGAGCGAAGAGCCGCGACGACGTCGCGATCGCTAGTCGCGACGCCGGGAGCCCGGCGAATGGGAGCAGGATCGTGTACCGCGAGACCGTGCCCTCTGTCGGACCGCCAGTTCCTGCGCTCCCATCCGCTCTGCGCGCGGAGTCGATCGCCAGGCGAATCTCCAGCGGCTCGGCGCGCCGCTCGAGCAGAAACGGCACCTGCGTGCCGTCGTCCGTCACCAGTCGCAGATCGGCGAGCCCGTGGGCATGCGCCAACACTGCCGCGTCGAGCGGCAGCTGCAGAAGCCCATCGCCGGTCGCCGCCAGGACGCGCTCGAAGCGGAAGGCGCCGGTCGCGAGCGTTCCGCCCATGGGCGGCGCGAGGGCGGAGGCCGCGGACGGCGAGGCGTTCTCGACCCGCGAGGCACCCCAGGTCGCCGTCGCTGCGATGGCGGACGCAGCCGCTCCGCGCGAAGCCTCGAGGTCGTAGCGCGGCGCCATCGCCGACGGCTTGCCGAAACGGGCCACGATCTCGGCCCCGTCCGGGCTCTCGAAGTAGATCCACGGCAACGGGCGCAGGCGCGCCACCGCGCCGTCCAGTCGCAGAGGCCCGCTGTCGCCGTCCTGGACCGTGAGATCGAGCCCGGACTCGCGCGGCCGCACGATCGGAATCGCGAGTGCCGCGGCCACCTGCCCGGCATGCGACGAGCGCCGCAGCACGGCCTCGCCGAGGGGTGCCGGCTCGACGCCCCTGGTGGCGAAACGCGGCTCCGTGACGGTGGCCTGCCGGAGCAAGTCGCCCGGAGCCACTTCGAGCACCAGAGCGTCGATCGGCAGATCACGACCGGGAAGACGAAGGTGGAAGCGGCTGACGCGCGGCTCGCTCGGCCGGCGCTCGACGGCGAGCCGGACGGTTGTCGCCGGCGGCGGCTCGGAGCGCTCGAGCAGACGGACCCGGGCCGAAGTCGGCGGCCGTACCCGGCCGCTCGTGGCGTCGTTCCAGGTCCAGCGCAGAAAGCGGTAGGGACCAGCAGAAAACTCCGCATCCAGCAGACGCAGCCCCTCGGCCGGCAGGTCGAAGACCGTGCCTTCGGGGATCAGCGCTACCCAGCGCCGGCGGTCGCCGCTGCCCTCCAGCCGGAAGCGCTTGAGGAGCGGTGATGGCAGCCCTTCGAGCGTCAGTCGGTCGACGTTCTCGACCGCTCCCAGATCGACTTCGAAGCCACTCTCGTTCTTGGTGGGCAAGATCGCCAACACGGCACCATCGAGCGACCGTTCCCTGGCGGCCCGCGGCAGCATGAGAAGGTACGGCACCTCACGCCCGCCGGCGTCGAAGAAGCGAAGGTCCTCCAGGCCCGCGACCGGCGGCGCCCCGGGGGCGGTGTCGGCATAGCGAACCGGCTTCGCTCGCGCCAGGAGCTCCTCGTCCAGCGCGACCCGGTTCGGACCGCTGGCGCCGGGCTGCAGGCGACGCTCGACCGTGAAACCGTCGGCGCCCGCCTGAGCGGCTGGAGCAAGCGCCAAACCTCCGGCGCACAAGAGGCCGGCGACCAGCACTCGCAGTGGAGTCAATTGAGCCAGCGGAGCCGGCGAAGCGAGCGCGAGCGGCACGCTACTCCCCGCGCTCCTCGAGGCCGGCACGGAAGACGAACTTCTGCAGTACCAGAGCAACCAGCGCCAGACTCACCGCAAGCCCGACCAGCGAACCGACCCGGTAGAGGCCGCCGAGACGCCAGGTGTCATGCAGGAACGCTTTGCAGACGGTCAGCGCGAGCAAGGCGATGGCGCAGACCCGCACCGACTTCTGGCGCCCGACCAACCCAGCGAAGAGGAGTGCAATGGCGAAGAGCGCCCAGCCGATGGTGTACGCGAGGTCCTCCGGCAGGCCGGCGTGGCCGCCGAGGAAGCCGAAGGTGAGCGTCTCGCCGGTCGAGAAGAAGTCGGCGATCTCGATGTTGAGCAGGAGGAAGAGGAGAATCGTGCCCCCGGTGGCCAGGCTGGGCGCGACCGGCAAGGGCGTCCAGTCCGGGCGCTCGTCGCGCAACCACCAGGCTGAAGCCAGCATGGCGAGCGCCGCCACGAGGTAGGCATAGAGAAACCAGTTGAAGATCGGCGGTCCCTCGCGCGGATGGTAAGCGAGAACCGCCGGATTCAAAGCCAGGCGCGCGAAAGCCGCGAGCTCGAGCCCGACCGTCCACAGGACGAGGCTCGGGTGTGGCACGCGCCGGTGCAACCAGGCAAGCGCCGCGCCGAGGAGGGCCCAACCGAGAGTGATCCACTGCTTCTCGAGCTGCATCGGAATGGCGATGGTGATGAACGCGAGCATCGTCCCGGCTACCAGTGCCAGGCGGCCCGTCGCGTCGCCCTTTCGCTGCTGCGGGAGGTCGGCGAAATCCGTACTGCGCACGAGACGCACAAGCAGCGGCACGAGCAGCAGCGCCTGCACGACGGGCAGGAGGCCGATGACCTCGGCCAGTCCGCCGCGCAGCATGGCGCCGCGGGCGACGACGAAGAGACCGGCACCGGCGAGCACGGCGGCGAAAAGAGTGGGTTTCACCCGGCGCGAGCTCAGATCGACTCGTAGGCTCGCTCCGAGGAACGGCAGCCAGACGAAGCCCGCGAAGAGGAGGCTCTGCCACCAGGGTGCAGCGGCGGCGCCTGACTCGACACCGCCGAGCGACCGTCCGAAAGCCGCCGCCGCGCCGACTGCGGGCACGACGGCGAGGAGTGCAAACCCCTCCCAGTCACGCCGGGCTCCCAACCGGAGCTCAGCCAGGAGCAGCGCGAGCGTCCCCGAAATCAGCCAGGCGAACCCGGGAGCGCCCGGCGACAGCGTCGCGAAGATCGACACCGCTTGCGCTCCGAGGAGCCCCACCGCAGCCGCGACCGCGAAACGCTCCCTCACCTCCTCGGTCGAAGCGAAGCGCGGCGCGAGCGCGAGTGCTCCGAGCCCTAGCGCGGCAATTCCGATCGCGGAACCCAGCGCGACCTGCGGCCAGGGTGAGCCCGAAGCGGTACTCAGCCAGACTCCGAGGACCGCCTGGGAGGCAGCGAGGGCCCCGAGCAGCAGAGGCCCGCGCTTCGCCTTGAGCGCGGCGACCGCCAGCGCGAGATCGAGCAGCAGGAGAACGGCAAGGAGCGGCCAGGGCGGTAGCGCGAGCTCTGGTCGGCTGGCGGCGAAGAGCAGGAAGACGTGACCCACCAGGCCGACCCAGATCGCCTGGTCGGGGATGCCACGCGCCTCTGCGCCGCGCGCGACGGTCGCCCGGCGGGCGAGAAGAGCGGCACTTCCGGCGACGGTGAGCACGCCGAAACCGCCCACCGCGGCGAGCGCTCCGAGCGCATGGTCGGCGAGCGGTACAGCGCTCCACCATCTGGCGAGCACGAGCCAGGACACTACCGATCCGGCGACCGCGACGAGCGGCATCCGTCCGCCTCGCCCTTCGAGGAAGAGCCCGAGATTGAGTAGCGCGAGCAGGAAGGAGAGCCCGGCGAGATTCCCCGCTGCGGTCGGGCCGCTGGTGAGGAAGAAGAGCAGCAGGATGCTGGCGAAGAGCAGCAGCGCTCCTCCACCTTCGGGCGCCAGCCGACGCCTGCGCCGGCGCGCGAGAAACGGCACGCCGAGATAGAACAGCGCCAGGCAAGCGTAGAGGGCGTAGGCCTCGAGCCGGCGCTCCGACGTCAGACGCAGCGCTGACCAGACCGCCTCGCTGGCGATACCGAAGAAGGCGGCGACAAGGTAGACCGGGCCCTCCTCGAGCTCGATCGCCGCCCATGCGGCGAGGCCGAGCAGTCCGAGCAGGACCCCGAACGCGAGCAGCGGGTCAGCGGTCGCGGGCTCGCGCGCGAGGAGTATCGGGAAGGCGAAGAGAAGCATTGCGCCAGCGAGCGCCCCGAAGCGGCCCGAGCCGGCGAAGGGACGGCCGAGAGCTCGCGCGAGGAAGGGCGAAGCAAGAAAGAAGCCGGCGAAACCGGCGAGCGGAAGGAGCACGAGCGGCCAGAAGCCACTGTCGTAGGAGCGGGTGAGCCAGAGAACGGTGACGAGCATCGCCGCGCCACCGCCCGCAAGGTGCAGCATCTCGGGGCCGCGATAGGTCGCGATGGCGAACAGCCCGAAGACCGCCAGGGCGAGAAACCCGAACAGGAGTCCGGCGTGCGCGCCGTACGCTGGCACCGCAGCAAGAAAGGAGGCGAAGAATAGCGGCACGCCGGCGCTCAGGTAGGTCGCGCCTTCGAACAGCGTCGGCTCGGCTTCGTCGCTCGCGAGTCGCGTCCCTGCCGGGGTTCGCTTACCGCGCTCGGCCACAAGCAGGGCGACGAAGGCGACCAGCGAGAACAACGCGAAGATGCCTATCGCCAGCGGCAGCTTCGCCTCGGTCAGGAACTTCGCCGCCCAGCCGATCTGGTAGACCGCCGTGAGGGCGAGCGCCAGAGCCTGCAGTAGCGCCCATCGGCGGCGATACGCGACCCAGGTGAGGCCCACGTTGAGCAAGAGCAGGTAGCCGAAGAGACCGATCGGACGGTCCTCGCCGGTGGCGAGCAGAGCCGGCGTCGCGAAACCGCCGAGCAGTCCAAGCAGGGCGATGAAGATCGAGTTCCGACGAATGGCGAGCAACACCGCGACCGCCGTCACCAGCGCAAGCAGGGCGAAGGTGGGCCCGGCGCCGACGAGGTGCCAGAGCGCGTGGCCGGAGTAGAACGAGGCGAAGAGGATGGCTATGCCGGCGGCATCCATGGCATTGGCGGTGACCGCATAGCGCCGCGCCGCTTTGAGCTCGCAGACGACGAGCAGGGCGATTCCGGTGGCGATGCCGATCGCCATGCGCACCGGCGGTCCCAGCCAGCCCTGCTCGACGGAGTATCGCAGGAAGAAGAGCGCCGCGAGAACCAGGGCGACGCCGGCGATCCACGAGAAGAGGCGCACCCCGACGAGCGCCTCCCAGTCGAAGGCCGGCTTGGCAGCCGCGCCGGCAACACCGCCGCTGAAAGAAGTGACCGGCGCGGCTCCCGGCGCCTTTTCCGGCGCTGGCGGAGGACTCTTCGGCAGGGCCTCGGTCGCCGCCTCCGCCGCTTCGGGAGTGGTCGCTGGCGCTCCCGGGCGCTCCAGGCCGGCTGTGTCGCGGGCGGCGAGGACCGTCGCCTTGGGCGGCGGAACCGAGGCCGGCAGCGGAGCCGCGGCGCGCGGCAACGGGGGAACCGGCCGCACCGCATCCGCCGGCATCGAGCCCGGCTCGGCGGCCGGGACTGACGGCTTCTGCGGGCTCGGTGGCGCCAGCGCTACCGCCGGTGCGGCGGCCGCGGCTGGAACTGGCGCCGTTGGCGCAGGCGAAGCCGGGGCGGGAGCCGGGGCGGGAGCCGGTGCCGAGGGAGCATTCGCTGCGACCCCTGCCGCCGGACTCGCTCCCGACGCCCGCAGCCGGGCCAGCTCGGCCTCGAGAGCCTGAACTCGGGTGGCGACAGACCGATGCCAGATGTCCGCTTCGCGCGACCAGCCTTCGATCGCCGTGAGCCTTCCCCAGAAGCGCAGCAGAAACGCAATCGCCGCAACGAGACCGACAAGAGCCAGAACCGGCAGACAGCCATCCATGCATCACCCTTCAAGGAAAGTTTGTGCGAAGTTAGCACGGTAGCGCCCGCGCTCGGGCGCGCTATGCGCCGGACCACGACGCGGTTGTAGGCTCGCCTCGATGCCGCCATCCTTTTTTCCCTCTGCGGTCGAGTTCCGCCGCTGGCTCGAGGATAACCACGCCACGGCCACCGAGCTCCTGGTCGGCTTCCGTAGACGCGACAGCGGCAGGCCCAGCCTGACCTGGCCGGAGTCTGTGGACGAAGCGCTGTGCTTCGGCTGGATCGACGGCGTGCGGCGACGGATCGACGAGGCGAGCTACTCGATCCGATTCACACCGCGCAGGGCAGCGAGCGTCTGGAGCGCGGTGAACATCGCCAAGTTCGGGAAGCTCGAGGAGGAGGGGCGGATGACCGACGCCGGCCGCGCGGCGTTCTCCCGGCGCAAGGAGAACCGCTCCGGTATCTATGCCTACGAACAACGCCCGCAAGAACTGCCGCGCGAGTATCGGGCGCAGCTCGATCAGAACCCGCAGGCGGCGCGCGACTTCGACGCCCGGCCAGCCGGCTACAGAAAGACGGCGATCTGGAAGATCGTGAGCGCGAAACAGGCGACGACCCGCCTGCGACGCTTCGCCGAGCTCGTCGACTGCCACGCCCGCGGCGAGCTCATCCCCGACCTGCGACGCACCCCTAGGTGATCCGGGTCGGGCGCGGCTGTTCTCCGCTCCATTCGGGACCGGCGCTGGCCCGCGGTGTTAATATTCTTGACCATGCACTCAGCAAAGATGCTGCGACACGGCGCCTGGGCGCTCGGCTTCGTCCTGCTCGGACTCGGATTTCCGGGCGACGCCGCACCCGCCAGTGCAGCCGATGCCGGCGAGGAGCCGTTGCGCATCCAGATCCTGCGCGGCGATCGCGCGACGCTCCAGGCGGTCCAGGGCTTCGTCGACGTCGACCATCGCCGCGACCCCGAGGCGATCTTCGCCTACGCGACCCCCGAGGACCGCGAGCGCTTGCGGGCACTCGGCATTCCCTTCGCGCTCGCGCCCGAGCTCTGCGGTTCGGCGATCGACATGCTGACCGCGGCCGAAGTTCAGCAGAACGGCTGGAAGTGGGATCAGCATCCGACCTACGCGGCCTACACCGACCGCTTGCAGTACTTCGCCGACAACTACCCCTCCCTCGTGCGGCGGGTCGAGATCGGTGCCACCACCAACACCGTGCGCCCGCACAAGCTGCTGGCACTGAAGATCGGCGACCATCCCGACGCCGACGAGGACGAGCCCGAGGTCTTCCTCTCCTCGACGATGCACGGCGACGAGACCACCGGCTACGTTCTGCTCCTCCACCTCATCGACGAGCTGCTCACGCACTACGATCCGGCGTCACTCGATCCGTACGCGCAGGAGATCACCCGCCTCGTCGACTCGGTCGAGATCTGGATCAACCCGCTCGCCAACCCGGACGGGACGTACTCGTCGAGCGACGAGGTCCTGTCGAACTCCTCTCGCCGCTACTACTCGAACCCCAACGGCTCGTCGTCGTTCGTCGATCCCAACCGCAACTTCGCCGATCCGCAGAACGGTGCGCACCCCGACGGCAACCCCTATTGGGCCGAGACGCAGCGCATGATGGACTTCGGCAACGCGCACCGTTTCGCGCTGGCGCTGAACTTCCACGGCGGCGCCGAGGTCGTGAACTACCCCTGGGACACCTGGAGCGATGGCCTGCCGGACAACCGCCCGCACGCCGACGAGCCCTGGTACCAGGAGGTCGCTCACCACTACGCCAACCTGGTGAAGGCGAACGCTCCGGCGGCGATCGGCGGCAGCTCCTACTTCTCCGACATCAGCTTCGACGGCACCACCAACGGCTGGGAGTGGTACGAAATCGACGGCGGCCGCCAGGACTGGATGAACTGGTGGCGGCGCTGCCGCGAAGTCACCATCGAGGTCTCGAGCTGCAAAACGGACGACTCGCAGCGCATGCCGGACTACTGGACCGCGAACCGCCAGGCTCTCCTCGACTACATCGCGACGGCGCTCACCGGCATCCGCGGGCTGGTGACCGATGCCTACGGCACACCGCTCGAGGCCACCGTGAAGCTCACGGGGCTCGCGGCGCAAGAGTCCGAGGCCCTCACCGATCCGGCGGCCGGCGATTACCACCGGCTGCTCGGTCCCGGTACCTACGCCTTGCACTTCACCGCCGCCGGCTTCGAGCCGGGGGACTCGACCGCCATTCCCGTCGCGGCCGGCGACGCCACCCGCCGCGATGTCGTGCTGCTGCACAACCTCGAGAGCCCGCCGCTCTTCGCCGACAACTTCGAAGTCGGCGCGCCGGCGCGCTGGTCGGCGACCGTCGCTTTCTAGCCTGCTTCGTCTAGATCAGCCCGGAGCGCATCGCCTTGGCGACCGCCTCCGAGCGGGTGTGGACCTGGAGCTTCTCGTAGATCGAGCGGATGTGGGTGCGGACGGTGTTGATCGACACGTCGAGCTCTTTCCCCGCCTCGCGATAGCTCGAGCCGGCGGCGATCAGGGCGAGGAGCCGGGCCTCTTGCGGTGACAGCACAGCGCCGCCTTCGCGGAGCGGAGCTCTCGCCGGTTCGAGCTTGCGAAACCGTGACAGCACCTTGCGCGCGATCTCGGGCGACATCGGCGCACCCCCGCGCTTCGTCTCGGCGATCGCCTCGAGCAGGCGCGCCGGCGGCGTGCGCTTCAGGATGTACCCCGACGCGCCGTTGCACAGCGATTCGAAGACGAGATCGTCCTCCTCGTAGACCGTGTGCATGAGCACGACGCACTCCGGCCAGCGCTCGAGCAGGTCGATGACGCCGACCGAGCCGCGCGTCCCCGGCAGGTGGATGTCGAGCAGCACGGCGTCCGGGCGGATTCCGGCCGGCAGGGTGAGCGCCTCCTCCATCGACCCGGCGACGCCGACGCAGGCGAAGCCCGGGCTGCCGCCGATCAGCATGCGCAGGCTGTCGCGCAGCAGGCGGTCGTCCTCGACGATGAGGACCCGGATGGGGTCGGCGGCAGGCGCGGCTGCGGGGAGGCTCTGGGATGTCTTCATGAGGTCCGCAGTTCTATCAGCTTCCGCCCCCATCGCCGGTCGCACGATCATGCGAGGTCCGTCGGTCCAGGCGCTCGTTTCGAGCGCTTCGATCGCGTCGATCGCCCGTGAGCGGCATCGTCACCTCGACCTTCGTCCCCCGGCCCGGGACGCTTTCGATCGACACCCTCCCGCCCGCGGACTCTGCCCGGCGATGGAGCCCGGGAAGGCCCCGCCGCCCCGCCGCTTCGGCTTCGGCCGGCCGACCGGCGGGGATCCCGGTGCCGTCGTCGCTGACCTCGCCGTGCAGGACACCCTCGCTCAGCGCGATCGAAACACGCGCCCGGCCGCTGTTCGAGTGTTTGGCGACGTTGTGGATCGACTCCTTGAGGCAGAGATAGAAGGCGCGCCGCACCTCCGGCGGCAGGACGATCTCGTGGGCAGCGGCGGGAGCGGAGAACTCGAGCTCGACTCCCCGCGCTTCGAGGAGGTCCAGCGCGAAGCGGCGCAGCCGCACGACGAGGCTCCCCAGGTCGTCGCGGTGCGGATCGACTGCCCAGACGATGTCGGAGGTCGCCTCGACGAGCTCGCGCGCCTCGCGCCCGATCTCTCCCAGCATCTGCTCGGCCTCGACCGGCGAGGCCTGCACGCGCTGCCGCGCCAGCTCCCCCAGGATGCCGATGCGCGAGAGGCTCGAGCCGACGTCGTCGTGCAGGTCCGAGGCGATGCGGGTGCGCGCCCGTTCGACCGCCAGCAGCCGGGCGACGCGCAGCCGCACGGCGAACCAGGCCGCGAGGGCACAGATCCCCACGGCCAGGGCGACGAACCACGGTCGCTGCCAGAACGGCGGCAGCACCCGGAAAAGGACGCCGGCGGCGCGACCGCCCGGAGTGCCGTCATGCGAGAGAGCGCGGACCTCGAAGCGGTAGCTGCCGCTCGCGAGACGCGGGAACTGCGCCGAGCGCGCGGGCGAAGGCGGGCTCCAGCCGTCTTCGACATCGCCGCTCGCGCCGGAGGCGAGAACGCGATACTGAAAGAGCAGGTCGCGCCCGGCGCCGATCGCGACGCCGGCGTAGTCGATCTCGAGTGCATTGCGGTCCGGTGCGATCCGCAGGGGGCCGACCTCGTGCAGCCCGAGGTCGGGGACGGGCTCGCTCTGGCCGTCGATCCGCACCGCCGTGATCAGGACATCGGGCGGGTCGGGGATCGCTTCCGCTTCCGGATCGAAGCGCGCCAGACCATGCAGCGTGCCGAACCAGAGGCGGCCGTCGGCAGCGGTATGACAGGCGAAGACCAGGTTGTTCGGCAAGCCGTCGTCGGTCGAGAAGGCCCGCACGCGCCCCGTCTCGGGGTCGATTCGGTCGATGCCGCGCGACGTTCCGACGTAGATCCGCCCGGCGCGGTCCTCGGTGACACAGCGCGTGCTGTCCGTGGTCAGTCCCTCGGACGTCCGGTAGCGCCGGAACTCGGGCTGGGCCGCCTCGGGGCGCTCCACCTGGGCGATGCCGCCCGACGTCGTCGTGATCCAGAGACTCCCGGCATGGTCGAGGAAGAGGTCCGACACGAAGCCGGGGGGCACCCCCGACGCCTCGCCGAAGAAGGTGAAGATGCCGTCGCGCACGCGCGCCAGGCCGCCGACGTAGAAGCCCATCCAGAGATTGCCGGCCCGATCCTCGGCGAACGCCGTCGGGGCGCCGCCGGTGGCGGCGCCACCCCGGACCTGCGGCACCGCTTCGAGCCGCTCACCCCCGACGATCTTCACCAACGGGGGACTGGCGATGAGCGAGACCCAGATGTCGCCCCGGCGGTCCTCGAAAACACGGAAGACGTCCGGGCCGGGCAGCCCGCTCGCCGGGGTCCACTGCCGTTCCGGCGGGGCGTCGCGAAACCTGCCGGGCGGCGTCGCCGGGACGAATCGCGAGAGGGCTCCGTGCGCCGGATACCAGAGCCGGCCGCGGCGATCGACGAGCGCGAACTGATTCCAGCCCCAGCCGGAGCCGTGGCGGGGAAAGAGCGCCCGCGGCGTGATGCGCTCGAACCGCCGACCGTCGAAACTGTGCAGCTCCTTCGAGCCGGTCACGACCAGAAGGCCTCCGCCGGGAGCATCGAAGAGCGTCGTCGCGCGATCCCCCTCGAGACCGTCGGCCTCGCCGAAGGCGACGAATCCCGAGGGCCGGAGCCGCGAGAGCCCGCGACTCTCGGAGCCGAGCCAGAGCGTCCCCTCGTCGTCTTCGAGTACGGCCATCTGCGCCCCTTCGGCGAGACCCTCCGCGACCCCGATCGTGCGCACGCCGCCGGCGCCGAGGTGGGTCACGCCAGCGCGCGTGCCGACCCATACCCCCCCCGTCGCTCCCTCGCCATCGCCGCCACGGTCCGGCTTGACCATGTAGAGGAAATTGTCCGCGAGACCGGTCGCCGCGTCGTAGAAGAGCACCTCGCCCGACGGCCCCGGCATCTCACCCGGGAAGACCGGGGGCCGCGCGCGCGCGTGGAGCGACCTGCTGTCGCCCGTGTCACCGGACCCGGACTCTGCCGCGAGCGCTGCCGCCGCAACAGCGAAGAGACCGCCCGGCCCGCCGACCCAGAGCCGCTCACCGGCGTCCACCGCCAACATCGAGGCGCCGGCAACCGGCCCCCCGACTTCGAAGCGTCGGAAGGTGCCGTCGGCGCGGCGCAGCAGCAGCGCCTCCCAGGTCGCGATCCACAGGGCGCCGTTGCTCCCAGGAGCCAGCCCTTCGACGTTGCCCTGCGCGACCGGCAGCGCGATCGTCTTCAGGCGAGCCTCGCCGGAGGCCCCGGGGTCGAGGCGGAGGAGACGCTCGCCTCCGATCCAGAGGATGCCGGAAGCGTCGAAGAGCAGACGTTGGGCCGCGGCGACCCCGTCTGGCAACGGCTCGACGACGAACGGCCCCGAGGCCGCGTCGGCTTCCGGCGCGAGGCGGGCAAGGCCGCCCGCCGTGGCCACCCAGATGGAGCCGTCCGGACCCTCGGCCACGTCGTGAATCCGCGGGCTCGGCAGACCCTCCGCGCCCTCGTAGTTGCGGAAGATCTGACCGTCGAAGCGTGACAGGCCGGAGCTCGTCGCGATCCAGAGGAAGCCGCGCGAGTCGCGGAAGAGGTTCTGCACCGCGTCGCC
>JAGPDF010000056.1 GCA_018057705.1 Thermoanaerobaculia bacterium
CACGCGCTCGCGGACGACGTATGCCGCGTTCGCGAAGCGCTCTCCGGCCTCGGGCCAGAGGAGTCCGGAGAGCCGCAGCGCCAGATCATGCCCGGCCGGAACCGCGCTCCAGCCGAGGGGCTTCCATGCGTCCTCGGTTGCCGATCCGCCTGTCGCCGCCGGACGAGCCGTCGTGCCCGCAGCGGAAGGAAGAGCGACGCCAAAGCGCACGGGAGCCTCGGCCGGTGACTTCGCGAGGAGTACCGGATCGTTGGCCACGAAGATCGGCAGCACGGCCGGTGCGCCGACGGTCAGCCAGTGCTCCGCGTCGACCCGACCGGCGAGCAGGGTGCCGAGTGGTGCGAATCGCGCGGCCCGCGACTCGAGGCGTTCGCGCTCCTCTTTGGACGGCCTCTCGCCAGCCGCGGGTCCCTTCCCGGCGGAGACCATGGGCGTCGGCGCCGTCGCGGCGGAAAAGGCGAGGGCTCGGGTGACCGCTGTGTCTCGCGGCCCCGCCAGGCGATCGTTCCATTCCGCTACGAGCTCCGCCCGGTAGAGCGCGAGCTCCTCCGAAACGTCGTCGAGACGGCGCGCGCTGGTGATCCCGGCCTTCTCGCGCGCGATGGCGTCGGCGGCGCCCGCAACCGCAATCAGGGTGCCGCCGCCTTCGATCCACGACTTGAGCTTCGCGGCACGCACCTCTCCGATCTCGACTCCAGGCGCGAGAACCAGAACGTTGTAGCGCCGCAGGTCCGCGGAGTCGATGGCGCGGCTCTCGAGCAGCGAGAGCGGCGTGCCGATTTCACGATCGAGCGCGTGCCAGAGCGCACCGTAGGTCGTCGTGTCCGCTTCGCCGTGGCCGACGAGCGCCACCCGCGGACGCTCGAGAAGGATGAAGTGCTCACCGCCGAGATCGGGGAGCTCGCCGTCGCCGAAGCCGGTCAAGAGGGGGCGCGCCACGAGGCCCAGTTCGTCCGCCACCTCGCGCACCCGGGTCGCGAGGTTGTCCGCCCGCTCCCGATTGTCGTCGCGCTGCACCAGGAGTGAGCCGCGCGCGAACGTTCCGCCGTCGAGCTCGAAGGCCTTGTTCGCGATGCGCACCTCGAGTCCCGCTTCGAGCAGCCTCACCGCCGCGCGGACCGAGCCGTCGTCGGCGCCGTCGAGGACCCAGGCGACCGGCACGGGCAGCGCTGGCCCGGCCGCAGGGGACCTTGCCGGCACTTCCTCCCTCGCCGTCGCGGAATCGACTCGTACGCTCGCGACCGCGACCTCCGCTTCGATCTCGTAGGCGTCGAGCCCATAGAGCAGCGGCAAGCTCCACCCGCTGATGTCGTAGAGCAGGCTGTTCTTTCCCTCCACGAGCAGGGCGCGCTCGCGGGCGAGAATTTCGCGCGGCAGCGGCAGGTCGAAGTCGAGCGTCGCGCGCAGGAGCGCGCCGTCGGGCTGACGGCCGCGCACCAGGAGGGTGCCCGCCGGAAGCCGTGTGTCGCGGCTGCGCCCGAGCGGGTCACGGGCCTGCACGGATACCGCGCTCGTGGTGCGCTCCACTTCGCCCCCCAAGCGCCTCACCGCTTCGATGAAGCGCAGGAGCCGGGTGCCATTGCCGTCGGGAACGATCGCCAGGGTCCAACCGTCGAGCGGTCCGCCGGGAGCTGCGGCTCGTCGACGCTCGCGCGCGAAGTCGCGGGCAATCTCCCCGCGATTTGCGGCCAACGTCCTGAGGTTCGCCCAAGCCGCCGTGACCTGATGGGCGACGGCCTCGCGATAGGTGAGAAGCTCCCCATTCTCGAGGCGCACGGTGCCGCTGGTGATGCCCGCCTGTTCGTGGAGGATACCCACCGCCCCGCGCAGCGTTGCGAAGGAATCGGAGTAGCCCGGAAACCACCAGTCGGCCCATTCACCGGTGTAGTACCGCCAGCCCTCGCGGTCGAACGCGACGGCCTCGTCGCGGCCGAACCGGTTCCACCACGCCACCGCGTTCGCCGGCAGGAACGGATTGAACGGTGGGCGCGGCGGATAGAAGAGATAAGTCGAGTCGATGCCCATCTCGTGGACGTCGAGGAAAAAGAGCGGCCGCCAGCCCGATTGCGCCTGGATGCGGGCGCGGGTCTCGGGCTGCGTGGCGAAGACCCAGTCGCGGTTGAGATCGAAGAGGTAGTGGTTGGTGCGGCCCCACGGCCAGATGCCGTTCTGTTGGACCGACTGGGTGTCGCGATTGGACTGCGCGCCGGTGGTTTCGCGTACCCGCGCCAGAAACCTCTCGCGGCCGTCGGGGTTCTGAACCGGATCGAAGATCACCACGAGATCGCGCAACAGGCCCGCGACCTCCGGGTCGCGGCTGGCGATCAAGTGATCGGCGAGGACCAGTGCCGCATCGGCCGGCGACACCTCGTCGCCGTGAATGGAGAAGGCCAGCCAGGCGACAGCGGGCAAGTTGTCCGCGAGCGACTCGGCGTCGGCCGCGGCGAGATCTCTCGGGTCGGCGACCCGATTCCAGCCGTCGCGGATCTCGTCCAGACGCGCGAGATTCTCCGGCGAGGAGACGATGAGATGCCGGAGCGGCCGCCCCTCCCAGGTGCGGCCGTGCTCGACGAGCCGGACGCGATCGCTCGTCCGCGCCCAGGTCTCGAGGCAACGCCCGATCTCCTCGAACGTCGCCGAGCGCCCGCCCGCGGGAAAGCCGAGCAGGGCATCGAGCGTCGCGCTCTGCTCGACGCGCGCAACCTGCCTGAAGAACTCGACCGGGATGGCGGGATCGGCCACGACGGAGCTGCCTGCCCATCCGCCCGCCGCGCCGCCGAGCTGCCACAGCAGTGCCACAACCGCCAGCCCACCGACCCGAAGACTCCTCTTCACGCCGCCCCCTTGGTCCGGATCTCCGGATCGTCGGGGAGACTAACAGGCCCTCGTCCGCCTCAAGGACCTTGCGCCGCTTCCCGGGCGTGATGTGCGGGGCTGACCCCTCGCGAGCGCACGTAACGACGGGCTGACCGGCGGTACAAAAGGGAGCGAAGCCACGAATCCCGACCACCGGGGAGGACCGCCATGCTCCGATCGACCCTCGTTGCCGCCTCGCCGTGCAGGTTCGCCTGCACCATGCCGGTTTCCATGCTCCTCGCCTGGCTCGCTGCGGTACCGCTCGGCGCCCAGCTCACGCTCACCGGCAACTACCGGGTCTTCCAGTCCGACGCCGGTGGCCTGGTCGAGGCGGGCGACTCCTTCGGCCAGACGCTGGCGGCCGGCGACTGGAACGGCGACGGCTGGGACGATCTCGCGGTCGGGACTCCGGGCGAAGACGTCGGAGTGATCAGCAATGCGGGCGGCGTCGTGATCCTCTTCGGCAGCGCTCTCGGCGTCGGCAAGGGGCCGCTCGCGGACCAGGGATTCCACCAGGATTCCCCGGGCGTCGAGGATCTCGCCGAAGCGGGCGACCAGTTCGGCGGTGCTCTCGCGGCCGGCGACTGGAACGGCGACCACTACGCCGACCTGGCGGTCGGCGTGCCGTTCGAAGACCTCGACGGCGTCTCGAATGCCGGTGCCGTCCATATTTTCGTCGGCAGTGCCGCGGGTCTGGTACCCGCGCCAGCGAACTCCATCGTGAGCGGGATGTCGTTCGGCGTCGGCGTCTACGCCCTCGAGCGCGACGGCCGCTTCGGCGCCGCTCTCGTCGCCTGCGACCGGAACGGTGACGGGCGCGACGAGCTCGTGATCGGGATCCCGAGCTCCATCGTCGACCCGCCGACGCGCTCGGGGGCGATCATCGAGCTGCCCGGCTACGCGAGCGGTGTGACGCCCTCGGGCGCCGTGTACCGCGACTCGCCCGACGACGCGCTCGAGGACCTCTTCGGCTTCTCGCTGGCGTGTGGCAACCTGGACCAGACCGGCGCCGGCGACCTTCTGGTCGGCGCTCCCCGGGCGCCGGTGGGGGGCGACCCCGGGGCCGCCCGCAACGGGGCGGTCTGGAGGATCGCGAGCAGCGGCACGATCGAGTCGCATGCCTCCGCGGCGGGAGGGTCCGGACTCAGGGGGTACAGCGTCGCGGCCGGCGACTTCGAAGGCGAGGGTTACGACCAGGCCATCTGGGGGCTCCCCGGGAGAGGAAGCCAGGGCGTGTACATGTCGGGGGGCGCGAACTGGGACGGCCCCCCAGCGCTCGCCCAGGGCGCCAACGGGTACGCCGACGCCGCCGAGCTCTGGGACATGTTCGGCCAGGTGATCTCCACGGGCGACTTCAACCGTGACGGCAACGCCGACGTTGCCTTCGGTGTCCCGGAAGAGGATCTCTTCGACGGCACGGACGATGAGGTCATCGAAGCGGGATTGGTGCAGGTCGTCCAGAGCAACAACAACGGCCCGCTCGGAGCCGACCAGCTCTTCCATTGGGGGGCAGAGATCGGCTTCGCCCCGCTCTTCGAAGACCTGTTCGGCGCCGCCCTCGCCGCCGGCGATTTCAACAAGGACGGTATCGACGACCTGGCTGTCGGTGCACCCGGCGCCGAATGGAACGGTGCCGCGAAGACCGGCATCGTGCAGATCTTCCACGGCTCGAAGCCGAACTGGATCTTCGGCGACGGCTTCGAGACCGGCACGCACTGGAAGTGGAGCTCGACCGTTCCCTGACGTACTTTCGCCATTTCGCCATTTCCCCATTTCGCCCTTTCGCCAATGCAGCGATGCCTGCGGGCGACTCCGAATCGGCAAAGCCGTCCTGCGATCCCGAGCCCGCCTCGGAGCCGCTGCGCGCGGTCTTCAGCGCGGCGTTTGTGAAGCCCTTCACCGTCCCTTCCGGCGGATCGCGGTATACCGGTCGCGCACTTTCTTGCGAACCCTTCACGACCAGGGGGGCCGACCCTTCCGCCATGAAAAGCCCTCGATCTCTTCCTGCGATGGCCCGACTCTCGAGTGCGTTCCTGGGCCTGGTTCTCCTCTCGCCGATTTCCGCCCATGCCCTGCCGGCTTTTCCCGGCGCCGAGGGCTTCGGTACCCAGACTCCGGGCGGCCGGGGTGGGCCCGTGCTGGTGGTGACGACGCTCGCCGGCTCGGGGTCGGGCTCCTTTCGTGCGGCCATGATGACCCCCGGCCCCCGCATCCTCGTCTTCCGGGTGTCGGGGGTGATCGACCTCGGGGGCGACATCACCCTCACCGAAGCGCAGAGCTACGTCACCGTCCTGGGGCAGAGCAGCCCCGGCGGGATCACCCTGGTGAACGGCGCGATCACCAACTATCAGACGAACTTCCACGACGCCATCTTCCGCTTCCTCCGCATCCGCGCCCAGGCCGGCGACACCTTCGCCTTCAACCCGGTCTACAACCTGGTCATCGACCACTGCGACATGTCCGGCGGCGCCGACGAGACCTTCGACATCGACGCCAGCCACGACTTCACCGTGCAGTGGTCGACGGTCACCAACAGCATGAGCGGCGCGGGCAGCCAGAACTACGGCTGGCTCATCGCCTACCGGCCGACGAGCCAGGTGAGCTTTCACCACAACTTCAGCGCCCATCACGGCGGCCGCTGCGGTGCCCAGTTTCATTGGTCCGGCAGCGGCGCAGTGCCGGGGGACGGTGTGAAGGTCGACCTGCGCAACAATGTGTTCTACAACTGCGGTTTCCAGCAGATCTACCGCCAGGACCTCCCACCCGGGGAGGGAACGAACTTCAACCTCGTCGGCAACTTCGCCAGGAGCGGACCCGATACTCCGGCGGACTCGATGCTGTTCGGACTCGACGGCACGCTCTTCATGACGGACAACCTCTACCCCGGCCAGTCGATCCTGTCGATCTACTCCAATCCGACGTTTCTCGACGAACCGCATCCCTTCCCTCCGATCACCACCAGTTCGGCCACCTTGGCCTGGAACCAGGTGCCGAATCGCGCCGGCTCCTGGCCCCGGGACGCCATGACCACGCGCACCGTCGCCGAAGCACGTTCCGGCACCGGCACGCTCGGCAACCTGGGCGATCCACTCAACACCGCGCTGCCGCCGCCGGCGCTCCCGGTGGATGTCGACCTCGACGGGATCGCCGACAGCTGGGAGCTCGCCCACGGCCTCTCCCCGGCCAACCCCCTGGACTCGGCCCAGCTCCATCCCGGTGGCTACGCCTGGGTGGAGGTCTATCTGAACGAGCTCGCGACGGGCGCCATCGCCCTCTTCAACGACGGCTTCGAGAGTGGGGATGCCGCGGCGTGGGCCGGGGAGGTGCCATGAATCGACGCCGGATTCTCTTTGTTCTCCCATGCCTCGCCGCGCTCGCTGGGAGCACCGCGAGCGCCGCCGGTGCGGCTGAGATTCCGCCCGGGCTCGGCTGGCACGAGCTGGCGGAGACGCGGCTGCGCGCGGTCTGTCCCAGCCCGGCGCAGTATCCGGAGATTCAGGGGGTCGAGGGCTGCGCGGCGGTCACCGAGGACTGGTCGGGCGCCGCGTTCGATGCCGCCGGCGACCGCATGTACATCTCCGGCGGCGGGCACGGCGGCTACGCCGGCAACGAGTGGTACCTGCTCGACCTCGGGAGCCTCACGCTGACGCGGATCAACGAGCCCTCGACGCCGGTGCGCGACGGCTGCCTGTTCGACGGCATCTACGCCGATGGCAGGCCGGTGTCGCGCCACACCTACCAGCACCTCGCCTGGCTGCCGGGTCTCCATCGGATCTTCCTGGTCGGAGGCTCGAGGTGGCAGTGCGGCTACTTCATCGACGACGCCTGGACGTTCGACCCGGCGGGGGACAACTGGACCGAGAGGAGTTACGTCGGCGGCCCTCGGACCGGCTTCGGTCTGTCGCTCGCCGTCGATGCGCCGACCGCGCTGGTCTACGCCCACGACGACTACGACCTTTACAGCTACAACCCTGCGACCGATCAGTGGACCCTGCGGGCCGAAAACCTCCAGGGGCCCGGCGACTACAAGTCGGGCGTCATCGACCCGGTGCGCCGCCGCTATTTCTACTACGCCACCGACAATCGGACCCTCTACTGGTACGACATCAGCAGCGCCACTGGAATGCTGACGCGGCAGAGCGGTGCCACGACAGGTTGCACGTTCATGGATACCTACGCCGCCGGCTGGGACTACGATCCCCAGCTCGACCGGCTGGTGGCATGGAGCGGTGGAGACTCCGTCCAACTCCTGAACCCGGACACGCGGGTCTGCACGACGGTGAGCCATCCCGGTGGGCCGGCGGCCATCCCCCAGGGCACCTTCGGCCGCTTCCGCTACTCGACCCGGAGCCAGGTCTTCGTCACCTGCAACGACGTCGACGACAACTGCTTCGCCCTGCGGCTTCAGCCCTCCACCCTGCTCTTCGCCGACGGCTTCGCGAGCGGCGACAGCTCGCTCTGGAGCTCGACGGCGCCGTGAAGACGCGGCGCACTCCCTGAGGACGGCGCTGCGAACCTTCGCAACGCGACGCTCGTCACCAGCAGCGCCAGGGCAGCCAGACCGGTGCGCGAAAGGGCCGGAATCTCCACGACTCCAGGACCGAGCGGCGCGACGGCGATGCCGGTGATGCTCGTCCAGCCCGGAACTGCGATCTCGCCGAGCTCCTGCGTCGCTCCGCTCTGGAGATCGACGGAGTAGAGGCGACTGACGTCTCCCGACCCATAGGCGTATTCGTGGGTGGAGAAGTAGGCCGCTCCGGAAGACGAGATGTCGAATCCCCGGACCCCACCTCTCGCGTCCACCGGGCCGATCACCGTGACTTCTCCGGAGTTCGCGCTCGGCTTGCCACCAGGGCCGCCGATGCGCAAGAGGTAAAGATCGTCTCCGGGCTCAGTCGGATATCCCAGAGCGAACGTCTCGATTCCCATGCCATCCAATCCGCCCGGCGAATGGGCTATCGCGTAGCCACTACCCGGATAGTCGAGTGGGGCGTCGACATGAAGGTCCAGCGTGTCGAGCGAGTAGCGGTAGTTCTGATTCCCCGGCCCGAAGAATCGCAGCTCGTGGGTGAGCGGATGGATGTCCTTGTCCGACGCCCACCCCTCCGTGAAGGGAAGACCGGGCCAGTCGGCCGACGACGAAGCGCCGGTCTCGGGGTCGAGGATGAACGGTCTCACCGGTTCGTATGGGCAGAGGACCTGACATTGCCAGAATGCGAACGCGTACAGCGTCCCATCCGTAGGGTCGAGCTCGAGGGAGGCCTCGGTACCCCAGAGATCGCCGGTGATGGGCACGATCCGCTGCATTACCCCGGGCGAGGCGCTGTCGAATCGCAGGAGGGCGAAGTCAGATGGGTAGCCCGAACTGCCGGTGACGGCGTAGATCGTCTCGCCGCGCGCGCCGGGCGGCAAGGCCAGGACGAGCAGAAGCAGGAGCCGGGCTTTCTTCATCGAGGGCTTCCGAACGAAACCAGCTCGACAGTAGCACCTGGACAGCCCATGCCTGAGAATCCCCGATGAGCCTCCAGCCGTTCGGTTTACGCGCAGTGGAGCACGAGAACAAGAACTCCCGCCACGCGCCGGCTTTGGACGACTGCAGGCTCTTGGTCCGGTTTGCTTCACCCCCTGTCGGCGCTCTTCGCCGAGCCCGCACGAGCGGTGGCGCTCGCCGCTCTCGCCCGCGCAGCGATCGCGTCCAGGGCGCAAGCCCAACCGGCGAACCGCTTCCAGAACCCGGAGCTCGACGACGTCCTCGCGCCCTGGGTTTCGACGGGAGGGCATTCGGCGATCGACGCCGACAGTTGCCCCGGTTCCGGGTCGGCGAACGCGCCCTTCTCCATGCCGGTCCTGTTCAGCTACGTCGCGCAGTGCGTCGACGTCACCGCCGGGGAGACCCTCCACGCATCGATGCAGGCCCTGTCGAGCCGCGCGTTCGTGGCCGGGTCGTTTCGTTTCACGTTCCTTCCCGGACCGGAGTGCGCCGGCACCGAGCTGCAAACGATCGATAGCCCCATCAGCCCCCTCGACACGACGTGGCAACGGTTCCACGACTCGGCCACGGTGCCGGTCGGCGCTGCGTCCGCCGCCGTCTACGCCAACTTCGGCTCCGTTCTGAGCCCGGATGGGGCGAACATCTGGGCCGACCGCGCCTGGTTGGGCACCGAGCCGCTGCTGTTCTTCGACGGCTTCGAGAACAGCCTCACCTGCCGCTGGAGCGCGGTGATTTCCGACTAGGGTCTCCACCTGTTTCAGCCCGACCGGAGGATGGACCGCCTTCGGCCGATCCGATCTCGAAGCGCGCAAACTCGCTGCACGTTGGGGCGCGCGGTTCAGAATCCTCCGCCCAGGCATGGATCCGGGAGCGCGGCGGATCGGCTCTCACTGCCACCAGGACAGGCCGCCGGACTCGAAGCCGTCGGTGAAGAGCGGGGCGACGAGAACGACGAACCGCTCCCCTTCGCCCATGGGCGTCGGCCCCTCGTGGAACACCGACCAGGAGCCGGTGTCGGAGCTGTAGAACACTCCGATCTGCTCGTCCAGGGGGGGGCCGATGGGGCCTGCCCTCGACACGAAGAGAACGGCGCCGGGCTCGGCGTTCAGTCGCGGGTCGTCGAGCCGCGTCGTGCGGTGGGCGATCGTGGCGGCGGTGGCGGTGTGCTGGAAGGTCCAATCCCCGTCCGCCAGTTCGTCGCCGAGCAGGACCCAGAACAGCGCCCCGAGAATCATGTCGGAGAAGGAGCCGGACTCCGCCCGCAGGAGCAAGTTGGGAGGCGAGAAGAGCATGGAGGTCGGAACCAGGAACCTGGCCCCCCGGAATCCCCAGGCGTCGAGGGTATGTCCGTGCAGGAGCTCGGGAGTGGCGCCGAGACAGGTCGTTGCGTGATCTGGGGGGCAGTGGACCGTCGATCCGATTCCGGTCGCGTTGTCGTCGTGCGTCAAATGGAGGAAGCTCGGAGCGGTGTCGTCCGTGACCACGACGTGGAACGCCAGCCCGACCTCCATGGCTGTGAAGTCCTGGTTGAAGATGCTCCAGCGGCCCTGGTTGGAGAAGTCGACGTCGTACCGCGGCGCGACCGCGCGGGGGTTCTCGCCGCCGTGGCCGAGGAGCTCGTTCCACGCCTGGGCGACGAAAACTCGGGCGTCGGGTCGGTCGTTGAGCTGGGGATGGTCGATCTCGGTGAAAGAGCCCGAAACATTGCCCGCCGTCGCCTGGTGGACGAAGGAGAGCATGGTCGCTGCGTGCCCCGGTGCCGGAACCACCAGCCCCAGGACGGCGAGCACGGCTGCCCAACCTGCCGATGCCGCAGATGCCGCCGACGCTGCCGTTGCCCGGGAGAACGTCTGCCGGCACGTGATGGTCATGTCGAACCTCCCACTCGTTGGCGGGCAGGGGATGCGCCGGGTCTGACGCACACCCGTGCTCGAGAGTCTCAGTCACACCGACGAAGCAGGCGTTACAGAACGGTTGGCCGCGATGGACCCGACGCCCCGTCGACCCGGGGCGGGTCCGGGCGAACGGCCGACGCGGGCCCCTCGATGTCCAGTCGTGGCGACGGACTACGCCATCCCTCATGAAGGAGAACCCCATGCCCGTGCGCTGCGCCCTGACCTGTTGTCTCGCCCTGCTGCTCTCCGCCGCCGCGCCGCTCGTGGCGGCGACGATTCCGGTCACGACCGAGGTGGATGTCGATCTCGACGACGGCTTCTGCTCGCTGCGCGAAGCGATCTTCGCCGCCAACGACGACGCGACCTACAACGGCTGCCCGGCGGGCTCGGGGCCGGACCGGATCGTCTTCGACCTCGTATCGCTACCGGCGACGATCGCGTTGCAGGCGGCGTTGCCGCCGATCGACTCCTCGGTGCTGCTGCGCGGACCAGCTTCGGGCGACGTCGAGCTCGACGGGCAGAGCCTCTGGCCGATCCTCGACGTCAGCACGAACACGCCGGGGGTCTGGTTCGGCGCCGAGGATCTGATGCTGGTCAACGGCGCCGGAGCCGGCGGCGGCGCGCTGGTCGTCGGAACGGGCACCCACGCCGAGCTGCGGCGGGTCCGCATGATTGGAAACACGGCCACGGTTGGGGGTGGCGCGATCTGGGTCGCCGGGACCCTCGCGCAGCCGGCCTCGGCCCTGATCGTCGACTGCGAGATCTGGGGCAACACGAGCTCCGGAGCTGCGGGTGGCGGGGCACTTCGTATTCTCGGACCCGGCGCCGCGGTCTCGATCCGCCGCTCGGTAGTCGCAGCCAACACCGCCGACAATTTCAACGGCGGCGCGGTGGCGGTCCAGAACGCCGAGCTCGCGCTCGACCGCGTGACGTTCTCGGGCAACTCCGCCGACGGCGCGGGCGGGGCGATCCACTTCAACGTCGGTTCGGCCGACGCCACGCTCTCGATCACCGACTCGACGATCGCCTTCAACACGGCGAATCTCGACGCCGACGGCTCGGGAGACGGCGGTGGCCTGAGCGTGGTGCCGCAGGGGGCCTCCACGGCGACGCTCGTGCTGCGCAACTCGATCCTGGCCGCGAACGTCGATGGCGGCGGCACGATCGTCCCCGACCTCTATTTCAGCAACGGTGCGCTCGTCGACTGGCAGAGCTCCGGCTTCAACCTGATCGGCTCGAATGCCGGCGCGACCGGCACGGTCGGCGGCGGCCTGCCGAACGCCGAGGACGACTATGTCGGCTCGGCGGCCTCACCGCTCGATCCGCGGCTCGACATCCTGAACAACTGGGGCGATGAAGCGCTGGCGACCCACCGCCCGCTGCTTTCGCCGCTCTCGCCGGCGATCGACGCCGGCTCGTGCCCGGGCTCGACCGGCGACCAGCGTCGCTACGGCGACGCCGGGGCCGGCCTCCGCCGGGTCGATCTCGCGCCGGTCCCCAACGGCTCCGCCAGCGACGGCTGCGATATCGGCGCCCACGAGCGCGCCGGCGCGCCGGGCGCCGACCGGGAGTTCTTCGCCGACGGCTTCGAAGCCGGCCATACGCTGCTCTGGTCGAGCGAGGTGCTCTGAGGCCGCCGCCGGTCGGCTCCGGCCGGTGACGCCGAGCGCGACGACGATCAGGACCGCCGCCACGGCGAAGGTGCTCCGCATGCCCATGGCGACGGCAATCGGGGGTGCGGTCGCGAGGTCGTTCGTCGACGACGCGAGCGTGAAGACCGCTCCCATGAACGAAGCCCCGGTGATCAGTCCCAGGTTGCGCGACAGATTGAGCAGGCCCGAGACGAACCCCCGTTGGTCCGGAGCCAGGTTCGACAGCACGGTGGTGTTGTTGGCCGTCTGGAAGAGCGCGTAGCCGGCGGTGACGACGACGATGGGAGCGAGGTAGCCGGGCGCCCCCAGCGTGGCCGGGAGCAACGCCAGGGCCGCAGCACCGGCCGCCATCGCGCCGAGGCCGGCGAGTGTCATGCGTGACGCTCCGAAGCGGTCCGCGATCCGTCCGGCTGGCACGGCGGTGAGGGCGGCGACCAGCGGGCCGAGCGAGAGCAGGAGTCCGACGCGGACCGCGTCGAGCGCGAGCGTGCGAGAGAGGTAGAACGGACCGACGACCATCGTCGCCATGATCACGGTAGAGACGAGCGCGCTCGAGGCGAGTCCTGCACGCAGCGTCGCCTCGCGGAACATCGCCAGCCGGACGAGCGGCGAAGGCGAGCGCCGCTCGACCTGCACGAAGAGAGCGGCGAGGCACGCTGCAGCCAGAATCAGCGCGAGGTTGAGCGGGCCGAAGCTGCCGCGTCCGAGCGTCATGGCGAGGGCGTAGGCCGCGAGCGCCAGCGCCAGCAGGAGCGTACCGGCGAGGTCGAAGCCGGAGCGAGCCGCGCCGGATCTCGCGGCAGTGGCGGGGAGGTTGCGACGGGCGAGCCACCAGGCCAGAAGACCGAGCGGTGCCTGCAGGAGAAAGATCGCCCGCCAGCCGGGACCAGCGACCAGAAGGCCGCCGAGCGAGGGACCGAGAGCGGTGCCGAGCGCGGACATCGATCCGAGCAGCCCCATGGCGCTGCCGGTCCTTTCTGGCGGAACGACCTCGCCGACGAAGGCGAGAGAAAGGGCGAGAAGGAAGGCCGCGCCGAGCCCCTGAACCGCGCGCGCGGCGATCAGCCATCCGAGCCCCGGCGCGACGCCGCAACCGATCGATGCCAGCGTGAACAGGGCAATCCCGGCGAGGAGCATCCCGCGGCGGCCGAAGAGGTCGCCGAGCCGGCCGACGCCGACGATCAGCGTGGTGACGGCGAGGAGGTAGGCCAGCACGACCCACTGGACTGCCTGGAACGAGGCGGCGAACTCCTGCGCGATCGTCGGCAGGGCGACGTTGGCGATACTCGTTCCGAGCGCAGCGAGCAGCATGGAGAGCGCGAGGGCGGCGAGAGCCCAGCGCGCCGATGGCGGACGAGGAGGCTCTGCGTGGGTCGTCGCAGCGGGCGTTGCGCGGGTCGGCTGGAGCATGGCTTCAAGGTAGCGCGGCAGGACATAGGGCGCAAGACGCAATCGATGCAAAGTGTCGTTGCGTGGAACGCCCTATCCCGATAGGGTCGATCCATGGCGGATCCCGACCTCAACCTGCTCGTCACTCTCGATGTGCTGCTGGCTGAGGGCAGCGTCACGCGCGCCGGGCGGCGCCTGCGGCTCAGCCCATCGGCGATGAGCCGGGCCCTGGCCCGCCTGCGCGCGACGACCGGCGATCCGCTGCTGGTGCGCGCTGGCCGCGGGCTCGTTCCCACGCCGCGGGCGCTCGCGCTGCGCGAACGGGTGCGGCCGCTCGTCGAGGAGGCGAACGAAGTGCTCCGCCCGGCCGGGAAGCTCGACCTGGCGCGCCTCGAGCGCACGTTCACCCTGCGCACCCGCGAGGGCTTCGTCGAGAACTTCGGGCCGGCCCTCCTGGCGCGCGTTCTGCGGGATGCGCCGGGGGTGCGGTTGACCTTTCGGCAGAAGCTCGACCGCGAGAGCGCCGCGCTGCGCGAAGGTCGGGTCGATCTGGAGACGGGTGTGGTCGGGCCGACGACCGGGCCGGAGCTGCGCGCGCAGGCGCTCTTCGGCGACCGCTTCGTCGGTGTCGTGCGCCCGGGGCATCCGCTGACACGCGGACGGATCACCCCCGCCCGCTACGCGGCGGGCGGGCACATCCATGTCGACCTGCGAGGCCCCGGCAGTGACCAGGTCGATCGGGCCCTCGAGACCCTGGGGCGCGAGCGGAACCTCGTCGTCTACGTCGACGGCTTCGTGGCCGCGCTGGCTCTCGCCCGCGCCACCGACCTGATCGCGACGCTCCCCGAGCGCCACACCGGAAACCTGCGCTCCGGCCTGCACAGCTTCCGCCTGCCCGTCGCGACTCCGGAGTTCACCCTCTCCCTGCTCTGGCATCCGCGCATGGACGCCGATCCCGCCCACCGCTGGCTGCGCGAATGTGTGCGCGCGGTCTGCGCTGAGCGACCCTGACCCGGCGTTGTTCGCCCGCGGAGGAGAACCTGTACTCCTTCATCCTGCGTCTGCGCAGCCCCCTGGTCAGCCGCACGACCGACTCGCGCAGAGACCCGGAGCCGCGATCCCGCGGCCTGTCCTCCATGGCCGTCGCTCAGTCCGGTACGCAGAGCCCGGACTGCGGACGGCAGTCGTGCGGGTTGCCAGTCGGTTCGTCGTTCTCCCAGTCGGCGTGGCGGCAGCGGTTCATGCCCTGCGGCACACCCAGAGGGTGGTCCGAGCAGAACTGCGCGAGCGAGCAGCCGAGTGCGTCCACCGCGACTCCCGCCGCCGTGCCCGTGCAGGCGTCCGCGACCGCCGGCACTGCGTCGCCGTCGGCGTCGTCGAGGAGCGCACCGAGCTCGGCCTCGAGATCGGCAACCCGCGCCGCGAGCGCAGCGCGCTCCGCAGAGCAGTCGCCGAGCTCCTCCGTGCAGGCGTCGAGATCTTCCTGGCAGGCGGCCGTGCCGCACGCGACGGCCGACCGCGTCGGATCGCCGGGCGTGGAAGTGGCCGGGTCGTCGGTCGCGATCCGCGCCGAGGCATACTGACCGCTCCATGAGCCCGGCGTGTAGGAGCCCAGCTCGACCAGGATCTCGCCCTGGTTGGCGACCTCGGGCAGCACCGTGGCCTCGAACTCGACGATCGCCGAGTCGGTGTCGCCGAAGTTCATCTCGACGATTTCCACGCGGCGGTCGGCCTCCGAGTTGCCCTCGAGGACGAGACCGTGGGTCGTGCTCACGCTACCTGCGACCAGTTCGAGGCCCGGGCCGAGCTCATCGGTGAAGCTCCGGCCGACCCGCCCCTGCGCCTCCACCGTGTAGCGCAACCGGTCGCCGCCGGAGATCGCGCCGTCGCCGTCCGCGTCGATCTCCAGCTCGACGCTCTTCTCGGCCCACCCCCATGGCTTCGGCGCCTCGACGCTGTAGACGCGGGGGGCGTCGAACTCGGTGAGCGTCGACCAGCGCGCGACGATGTCGCCGTCGCCGGCGAGCAGGTCGACGGTCAGCAGATAGTTGCCGAACGGAGCATCGAACTCGGCGACGCGCACCCAGCCGGTCGCGTAGTCGCGGCTGCCGAGGGCGAGATGGTCGGCGAAGAGGACGACCCCCGGATCGAGGGAGGCGAAGCGCACGTGCACTCCGGCGAAATCCGCAACGGGCGCGTAGTCGGTTTGCAGATGGACCAGGACGACTTCGGCGCGGGCGGCGCCGGCGAGGCCGGCAACCAGAACGGCCGCGGCGGTGGCAAGGAACAGACGACCGGTGAGTGGCTTGCACATGTTCTCTCTCTCCCCTTCTGCATGGCCCCGCCGGATCTCGGCAAGGGTCGGGCCGCCGGGTCGCCAGCGGCCGGTCAGCCGGCCGGGCTCCTCCTGCGGTTCCGGGTCTGCCTGACTCAGTGTTCCAGGGAGAGGTTTCGTTACATCCAGCCGATTCAATGGCGCGCGTGGGGAAACCCGGTCTCCTCGATCTTGCGATCGAGCTTGGCCGCCCCAACGCCGGGCTCGCGGGCAGTCCGGGCGCGGCTGCCGAGGGGGGAGCTGGATCTCCGCTCGATCACGCAGACGGGGGTAGAGTGCTGAGCTTCAAAGAGCTCACGAGGAGACGAGCATGGGCGTGACGACTCGCGACATCTTCGATGCAGCGCCGAGCGTGGAGCCGGCGACGCCCGGCAGTTACGGCGAAGCGCCTGATGGCTTTCGACTGCCGGAGGAAACGTCGGTCGGGGCGGTCACGCTCCAGGTCGCCGACCTCGAGCGTTCGCTCGAGTTCTACCGCACGACCCTCGGCTTGGCCGAGCTCGGAAGGGACGAGATGGGCGCCGTGCTCGGAGCTGGCGCCCGTCCGCTCGTCGAGCTGCGCCTTTGGCGCGGCGCCCGACCTGCGGGCCGCGGCCGGCTCGGTCTCTTCCACTTCGCGATCCTGGTCCCGGACCGGTCGGCGCTGGGCCGGTTCGTTCAGCATCTCTCCCAGGTCGGCGTCCGCCCCGGCGCCGGGGATCACCTGGTCAGCGAGGCGTTCTATCTCACCGATCCGGACGGGCTCGGCATCGAGGTCTACGCCGACCGACCGCGCGCCCTCTGGCGCCGCAACGGACGCGAGCTCCTGATGGCGACCGATCCGGTCGATGTTCCTGCGGTCATGGCTGCGGGCGAGAGCGGCCCCTGGACGGGAATGCCGGACGGCACGACGATGGGGCACGTCCACCTCCACGTCGGCGACCTCGAGCTCGCCTCACGCTTCTATTCGCAGGCGCTCGGCTTCGATCGCATCGTCTGGAGCTACCCCGGAGCTCTCTTCCTCTCGGCGGGGGGCTACCACCACCACCTCGGCACCAACCTCTGGGCCGGCCCGGGCGCCCGCGCACCCGAACCCGACCAGGCGCAGCTCCTCGAGTGGACGCTAGAGCTGCCGGACGCCGCGTCGGTCCGGAGCGCCGCCGCGAGTCTCGAGAGCGCCGGATTCGCGGCCGAGATCGCTCCCGAAGGAACCAGTGCCCGGACCCGAGACCCGTGGCGGACGCCACTCGCCCTCGTGGTCCGCGGATCCGACCCGCTTTCGCGAACGGTCTGAATGATGCTGCAGTCAGGCTCGGAGCCGCTCACGAGGCGATCGAACGGCTGACGGAGATTCCCGGAGTCGGATTGAACCGGAATGCCGCGACGAGCGACTTTCCTCAGGATCGCGAAGTACGGCGACAGCGAAAGGAAGCTACCCGGCATGGCCCGCAGAACCGCCCGCCTCTTCGATGAGTACCTGGCCGCCGCCGCGCGGGTCGGCGACCGCGGCGCCTTCGGGCAACTCGCCGAACGCTGGCAGCCGAAGCTCCTCGCCCACGCCTGGCGGCTGTTGGGCGAAGCGGACGCGGCGCGCGACGTGGTGCAGAGCGCCTGGATCGATATTGCGCGCGGCCTCGGACGCCTCGAGGACGCGTCGCTCTTCGCTGCCTGGGCCTACCGCATCGTCTCTCGCCGGGCGGCCGACGCGATCCGGGAGCGCGTCCGCGCCAGACGGCTCGGTGCTGCATTCGCTGCGGAATCGCCGGGCACCGACGACACGGCAGGTCGGATGGAAACGGCGGCGGATGTCGAGCCGCTGGCGAGAGCGATCGCCGGTTTGCCGCCCGACCAGCGGGCCGCAGTCGCGCTGTTCTACATGGAAGAGCTCAGCGTCGCGGAGATCGCCGTGGCGATGAGCGTGCCGGCGGGCACCGTGAAGACCCGCCTGATGCATGCGCGGGCGAAACTTCGCGCCGCACTGAAAGGAGAAGGCCATGGATGAGCTTGACCGGAGGATCGAGGCCGCCCTGGGAGTTGAAGACCGCGCGATCCTCGCCAGGCTCGGCGAGCAGGGAATCGTCAGCCAGTTGGTCGGTATCTACGACGGTGCCGCGCGCGGAATGGCCGTCTTCGCGACGATCCTCACCTTCGCGCTCTTTGCCGCCGCGGTCTATTGCGGCTGGAAGTTCTTCGACGCCAGGGATGTGCTCGACGCGGTGCGCTGGGGGGCGGGTGCAGCTCTCCTGATGATGATGGTCGGCTTCCTGAAGCTATGGTTCTGGTTGCGCATGGAGTCGAATCGCGTCCTGCGCGAGATCAAGCGGCTCGAGCTCCAGATCGTCCGCTCGGCGGCGCGATGAACCGGGCGCCGTCGGCGCCCGCCTGGTGCGGCGGCGGGCGATGGGCGTCAGCCCCGCCGAGCCGCCTCGATAGCGGCGACGTCGATCTTCTGCATCGTCATCATCGCGTCGAAGGCGCGCTTCGCCTCGGAGCCACCCGCCGCCATCGCCTCGGTGAGCACGCGGGGGGTGATCTGCCAGTTGAGGCCCCAGCGGTCCTTGCACCAGCCGCACGCGCTTTCCTGGCCGCCGTTGCCGACGATTGCATTCCAGTAGCGGTCCGTCTCTGCCTGATCGTCGGTCGCGATCTGGAAGGAAAAGGCCTCGCTATGCGGAAACTCCGGGCCACCGTTCAGGCCGAGGCAGGGAATACCCAGAACGGTGAACTCCACCGTGAGCTCATCCCCCTCCTTGCCGCCCGGGTAGTCTCCGGGCGCCTTGTGAACGGCGGTCACTTTGCTGTCCGGAAAGGTGGCGGCGTAGAACCGAGCCGCTTCGTGGGCGTTCCTGTCGAACCAGAGACAGATCGTGTTCTTTGGCGTCATGTTCGAGGGCTCCCTTGAACTGGGGTCTGGTCGAGCGCCGCGCACTGCGCGCCGAACCGCGTTCCATTTTCGGGGAAGTGGCGGTGCAGAAGAGGTGCCAGAACTCGCCTGGGAACCCGACTGCCGAATCTGGCGGCGCTGCTGGCGCGCCGGCGGGCGCCTCGCACGGTCGCCACGCTGCGCGGAATGTTCATGGCGATTGAAGAATTTGCGCGGCGGGCAGTCTTCCCTCCTGCAGTGGGCGCCGCTTCTCATGGCATCGACCCTGCAGGCTCTCGTCGCTGACGGCAATCCCGCCTGTCCCGTTCGCAGAGGCCGACATGACCAAGAGCAAGACTTCAGGATCCCGAAGCGCAAAGCAGGAGGAGACGATTGCGAAAGGCCAGGGGAACGAGCCCGCTCAGCGGCACCAGCCGGACCTCGACAACGGCGATCGCGACTCCCGCGCCGCGACGTCGCACAAGGACGCGTCGCAGCACAAGGGCGGGGACCGCGACGAGACGTCGACGGGAGGGCAGCAGCAGGGCGGTCCCGGCTCGCCTCCGTTTCCGCGCTTCGACCGCGCGAATGACGGCGGCTCGCCGAAGAACCGCTAGTGAAGTAGCGAATGTGCGGTCGAAGGACATCGTCGACTCCGTGGCTTCGAATGGCACAGGACTTGCGAATCAGGCGAAGATGACCTCGAGCCCGATTCAGCCGCCGCCGACCGACCCGCCGCCGCCTCCCTACCAGGATCCTCCGGTGCCGACGCAGGTGCCGCCGATGGCGCCGCCGCGCGATCCGGTCGAGGCGCCGATCCAGGACCCGCCACTCCCGCCGGCGGAAGATCCACCGCAACCGATTCAGGACCCGCCGCCGCCTTCGAGGGAACCTCTGCCGGGGACTGCTTAGGCGACCTCGAGAGGCCGGACAGGGTCGACCTGTCTGGCGTCGGCTCGAGGTGCCGTGAAAACTGCTGCCTCAGAAGGATCGGCGCAGCGAGGGGCCGGCGACGGGCGCCTCGGAACTCCCGGCGATGAGCGCGCGGGTCCTCTCCACGACCATCTGCCGGACTCTGCGGATTCGGCGGTCGTCGCTTTTTCGTGCGCGCTCCCAGAAGGCACCCATCGCGGCAGCAGCGTGGGAGAACTGCAGGTTCTTCGACTGACGAGCCAACGGTTGCGACATGGGGATCTCCTTCCCAGGTAGTTGTGAAATTCATCACAGTCCGACTGCTGCGTGTATCTGCATTTGGAGCTTTGCATTCTCGATGCCAGGCACCTCGAGGCCGGGCGTTGGTAGGCTCGTGCGCGCGCCCACTTCGCAAGGAGGACGAGTGATGACGAATCAGGGTCGAAGACCTGCGTCCGGAAGCGAACCCCCGTTCGCGGCCGGCTTCCGCGAGGACGCCGCGCAGCTCGCGCCGGAGATCGCCGCCGCGCTCTCACGGGCGATGGCGAGCGCGGACGAGCGGATCACCCTGCCGGCGGGAGCCGCCGCCGCTCTGGCCGGGCTCGATGTGCCGCTGCCGGAGAGCGGCGCCGGCACTTTCCCGACGCTCGCCAGGCTCCGGGCGCTGGTGGACGCCGCCGGAGCGAACACCAACGGGCCCAGGTGCTTCCACTTCGTGATCGGCGGCACGACCCCGGCGGCGCTCGGTGCCGACCTCCTGGCGACGATCCACGACACGGTGACCTATACCTGGGTGACGTCGCCGGTCGGCGTGACCCTCGAGTTGCAGGCGCTCGCCTGGTTGAAGGAGCTCTTCGGGCTGCCGCGCGCGTGGTCCGGCATCATGGTCACCGGCGCCAGCATGGCGAACTTCGTTGCGCTCGCCGCCGCGCGCCAATGGTGGGGCGAGCGACACGGCGTCGATGTCTCGGAGCGCGGGCTCTCGGGGCTCCCGCCGATGCCCGTGCTGAGCTCGGGCTACGTGCACGCCTCGGCGCGCAAGGTCCTGGCGCTCCTCGGCCACGGACGCGACGCGGTGAAGGTCTGCTCCCGCGACCCCGGTGGCCGTCTCGACCTCACGCTCTTCGAGCGCGAGTTGGCGCGGCTCGCGGGCGCTCCGGCGGTGGTGATCCTCAACGCCGGCGAGGTCAACGCGGGCGACTTCGATCCGATCGCCGAGGCCATCGTCCTCGCGCGCCGGTACGACGCCTGGGTCCACGTGGACGGGGCGTTCGGCCTCTTCGCCCGGCTCTCGCCGCGCACGGAGCACCTGGCGCGCGGCGTCGAGGGCGCCGACTCGGTGACCGTGGACGGACACAAGTGGCTGAACGTGCCGTACGACGCCGGCTACGCCTTGGTGCGCGACCACGAGCTGATGTTGAAGGCCTTCCGCTACACCGCCGACTATCTGCCGGCGCCGGACGAGCCGCGCCCGACCCTCGGCGCCCTCGGTCCGGAGAGCTCGCGGCGGGCGCGCGGGTTCGCGACCTGGGCGACGCTCGCGGCCTACGGGCGGGACGGCGTCCGCCGCCTGGTGGAGCACAACCTCGACCTCGCGCAGCATCTGGCAAGGGGCGTCGACGCCGCGCCCGACCTCGAGCGCCTGGCGGAGGTTCAACTGAACATCGTGCCCTTCCGCTACAACCCGGGCGGCGTGGACGAGGCGGCGCTCGATGACCTCAACCGCCGCCTCGGCGAAGCGGTCCTCGAAGACGGCCGCTTCCTCATCGGCACCTCGAAGCTCGCCGGGCGCACGATCTTCCGCCCCGCCTTCTCGAACTGGCGGACCCGCAACGAAGACGTCGACGAGCTGGTCGCCGTCCTGCGTGAGCTCGGTGCACGGTTGGAGCGTTGAACCGGGCAGTCGGGCGACGCCGAGCGTCGCCGGCTCGGGCTATGGGCAGGATTGGTCGAAGAACTCGATGTCGCCGTTCGACGCGAACTGGCCGAGGGGGACGGTCACGGTCTCGGCCTTGCAGGCCTGGAGATCTTCCACGGTGTAGGCGAGCGCGACGTTCGACGTCGAGGCGTAGAAGAACCAGTAAGAGCCGTTCGCGCTGCAGCCGTTGACGATCTTCACCAGCAGCTCGAGGATCTGCGGGTTGAAGAAATAGAAGAAGCCGGAGTCCGCCGTATAGGCGAGCGCCACGCCCGGACCGCTCCCGCCCGAGAAATCGGTCCAGGTGACCCGCACGCGGAACCGGTTCGGCGTGCCCGAGCCGCCCGCCAGGCAGAGCGTGTTGGCGTCGGAAACGCAGAGGGAGGGTGTGCAGTTGTCGTCGTTGTCGAGGATCGTCACCGTCGAAGTCGACGGACTGCCCAGCGTCGCACCGCCGGTCGGCGACGAAAGGACGACCGTGAAGTTCTCGCTCGCCTCGGTCGCCGTGTCGTCGAGGACGGGCACGGTGAAGCTCAGGTCGCCACCGACGCCGCTGTCCCAGGCCAGCAGTCCGGTCCTGCTCGCATAGTCGTCGGGCGCGCCTGCGGTGCCGTCCGAGGTCGCGTAGTGGACCGAGGCGGGTCCCGTCGATCCGCCCACCCTGCGTACGGTCAGGGTCACCGACCCATCGCTTTCGTCGACTGAACTGGTCGCTTCCGCGAACCGGAGACTTCCGGCACTCCCGCCTTCGAGGGGTGGCGTGTTCTCGGCGAAGTATTCGTGGCTGTCGGCGTTGTGCACCGCGAGATTCGGCTGCGACGTCGCGAGACCCCTGCAGGAGGTCTGACCGTAGACATGGTCGTCGGTCGCCGCGACGACGTTGAAATGCGACATCTCGTGGACCAGCGTCCCGGCCTTGGAGTCGGTGCCGGTGGCCGGCGCCGTCCAGAAGGCATTGCAGACGTAGATGGTGTACGGCTGACTCGGATAGACGTAGGCGTAGTAGGGGTCGTCGCAGGAGCAGTCGACGACGATCGGCGCCGTCTGGAACGCGCTGCGGATGGCGATGAAGTGATTCGAGACGGTGTCGAAGCGACCACTGTTGGCGGCGCCGAACCAGGTGGTGTAGCGCGACCCGACCGTCGACCAGGTCCTGCCGTCGAGGTAGGACTTGGCGCCGGTCGAATAGCTGAGGGCGTTCCCTACCGCCGTGGTCACAGCGGTCGACTGGCTGGCCGAGCAGTTCTGGGTGGAGAGCGAGCTCTCTCCCGCCGGCGCGGCGGACCAGGCCGGAAGCGGCAGAGAGGAGGGGCCCTCGCGCCAGACCGCAACGGCGTTCGACTCGACAGTTTCGCGCAATCCGCCGGCGCCGGGGGCGAAGCTGTGGTTGCCTTCGGCGCCGATACCTTCCAGCAGGTCGATGCGGTAGGCGACGACGTACTCGCCGCCTCCGCTCATGTCGTAGTGCCTCGTGAGCTCGGTCACGGCGGAGAGGGACTCGCCCGGCGCGAGCGCCACGAAGTCGGCGGGGCCGGGGGCGGCGCGCTTGACGAGGCGGCCGAGATAGGTGACGGGCTGGCCGTCGCGGGTCACGGCGAAGAGGCTCGCGTCGAGGCGCGGGCCCGGCACGAGCCAGCGCGGCAGCAGAACGGTCCGCGGCGAACGATTCTCGATCGTCACCGTCGCGACGACGTCCTCCTCCGCGGCGAGCCACACGGAGTTGAGGGCGAGGTCCGCACGCAGCCACGCCGCCCGAACCGGAGCGGCCGACAGCACGATCGACAGGACGACCAGCAGGGTCTTGCGCATGGCATCACTTCCTCGAGGTCTGGGTCGGCACTCTATCCGAGCCGCCGCTTCGCAGGACGCGACCTCGAGCGGGCCGGCCTTCGGAACCGCCGCCTCAGGGTTCTGCGACTCCGCCGCCCGTCGAGGCGAGATCGAGATGCCAGCCCGGATGCCACCAGCGGCCTTCGCGCAACACGAAGATCTCGGTGAGTCGGCCGGCGAGGGTGCGCTCCTGGCCCTCCGACTCGAGCACGACCGAGTAGCGGCCGTAGAGCGCGACGGCGTCGCCCAGCCGCTGCGCCCGCGTCTCGGGAAACTCCAGGCGCACGAGGCGGCCGCCGCCGGCACGGAAGGCGCGCGATTCGGCGAGTGTCTTCTCGAGATCGCTGAACGGGCCGTCGCCCATGTCGATGCCGATGAACTCGGGCGGCAGAAGGCTGCGGAGCGCCGCCTCGTCGCCGCCGAACCAGGCGCGCCAGGCCGACTCGCGCAGCCGCAGGATCTCCGGGTCGATCGCCGTGTCACGGGCCGGCGCGGGCGGCGCTGGCGATGGCGCCTGCGCCGGCAGCGGCAGCGGCATCGCGATGATGGCGATGATGGCGATGATGGCGAAGATCGCACCGATCGAGGCGATCGAGGCGATCGAGCCGGGGGGCAGGGTCTTCGCGAGAATCGGGATTCTTCGGGGGGATCGCATCGAAGCTCCTCCTGTGGGAAGAGCAAAATGTACCGAAGTCGCCGCCTTCGGCGCTTGCGGTTTCTTGCTCGATTCCGGCCCTGGCGCAGCTACCTCGGGCCGGCGGCCGGTCTCCACAGCCGCCGACAGCTCGCGAGCGACGAGACGAGCTGCAAGCTCCCGAGCTCTCCGATTCGTTCACGCTGGGGTGGAACGACCTCCCGGCTACGCCAGCCGCCGGCGGGCGAGGTCGGGGTTCCGGCGGTACTCGAGGAGCGCGCTGAGGATGAGCGGGGCGACGATGGTGGCGTCGGACTCGATCACGAACATCGGCGTCTCTTCGGTGAGCTTGTCCCAGGTGATCTTCTCGTTGGGCGTCGCGCCCGAATAGGAACCGTACGAGGTCGTCGAGTCGGAGATCTGGCAGAAGTAGGCCCACGGGCGGACGGGCTGCTGCAGGTCGTACTTGATCGACGGCACGACGCAGATCGGGAAGTCCCCCGCGATGCCGCCGCCGATCTGGAAGAAGCCGACGCCCGCGCCCTCCGCAGCGTCCCCCGCGGCGCCTTCAGCCAGCGCGGGGTACTGGTCGTAGAAGGCAGCCATGTACTCGATGCCCGACTTGGCGATGGTGGCGGAGAAGTCGCCGAACTTGACGTGCGAGGCGAAGATGTTGCCGAAGGTCGAGTCCTCGTAGCCGGGCACGACGATCGGGAGGCGGGCCTCGGCGGCGGCGAGGAGCCAGCACTCATCGGGATTCCCCTCGTGCAGGTCGCGCGGCAGCGCGAGGACGAGATCGTAGAAGTACTCGTGCCAGAAGTGGCGCTCGCCGTTGGCCTCGGCGCGCTCCCACGCCGGCACGAGGAACTTCTCGACCGCCCGGAAGGCCTCGTCCTCCGGAATGCTCGTATCGGTGACCCGCCGCATCCGCTGCTCGAGAATGCGGGTGTCGTCCTGCTTGGTGAAATAGCGGTAGTCGGGGAAATCCTTGTAGCTCCGGTGGGCCACGAGCCGGAAGAGCGACTCCTCGAGATTCGCTCCGGTCACCGACAGGCCGTGGATCAGGCCCTCGCGAATCGCCGGCGCCAGGGTGATGCCGAGTTGGGCCGAGGACATGGCTCCGGCGATGGACCAGAACATCTTCCCGCCGCCTTCGAGATGACGGATGTAGGCGAGCAGCGCGTCGCGCGTCGCGCGGGCATTGAAGTTCTGGTAGTTGCGCAGGACGAAATCGAGAATCGGAAGGTTCGTGTCGGACATGAAGAGGACTTTACCAATTCCCCGGCGCGCGGAGCCGTTCTGGATCTCCTGCCCACCGCCCCCGCTCAGACCATCTCTCGCCCCCGGGCGACGAGGGCCTGGAAGATGGCGGAAAAGCTCCGCCCTTTGCCCTCTGCCGGCGTCGTGTTGGAGAGCAGGATCACCCCGACCCGCTTCGACGGCTCGGCCAGCATCTCGGCCTGCACGCCCGGGTCGGTCCCGCCGTGGCCGATGAAGGTCACGTCCATCTTCGTGGACCAGAAGATTCCGGAGTTCTTCTCCGCGAGTTGCACGTTCCCGGGCCGGTTCTCCGGCGTGTACTGGAAGCGCTGCATCTCCCCGGCGGAGGGCGGCGCGAGAATGCGGACGCCGTCGTGCATTCCACCATTGAGAAGGGCCAGGAAGAACCGCGAGAGGTCGGACACGGAGGTCCGCAGGCCGCCATCCGGGTAGGTGGCCAGCCCGTAGAGTGGAATTTCGACCGGTGATCCGGCGCTCGCGTCGTACAGCCTGGAGTGCCGGGCTGGATCGACCTCGGAGAGGAACCAGCCGGTGCTGGACATGCCGAGCGGCCGGAAGATCCCGCTCCGCGTGGATTCCGCGAACCCGAGACCGGTCGCCCTTTCGATGGCGTAGGCGGCGAGTGCAGCGCCGATATTGGAGTACTCCCGCGCAGCGCCCGGCCTCGCCGCGATGAAGTTGTCCTGCGAGTAGAGCTTTCCCTGCGGCTCGAAGTAGTCGCGCAGAAAGTCCCCGAGAGCCACCGGAGAATCGCCGCCCTGATGGTAGGAGGAGCTGTAGACGGGCTCGCGATCGGCGATTCCGGAAGTATGGATCGCGAGCTGGCGGAGGGTGATGGGGACCTCGGGATGGCGCGGGTTGCGGACGCGGAACGGCAGGTGGACGTTGACGTCATCGTCGAGCTTCAGCTTCCCGTCCTCGACGGCGCGCATCAGGCTGACGCCGATCACCGTCTTGGAGATCGAGCCGACGTTCATCACCGTTTCCGGAGTGAACGGCCGGCGAGCCTCCCGATCGGCGAAACCATACCCTTTCGTCCACACCACCTTGCCGTCGACCAGGATCGCCGCGCCGAGGCCGACCAGTCCCGCCTCGCGCATCCTCTCCTCGATCCGCAGGTCGAGGGCGGCATCGGCATCGGAGGGGTGGGTCGGCTCGCGGCGGACCTCGGCCTGTCGCGGGGCCGGTACGGGCTGCGGCGGTTCTGCGCCCCTCCCGACTCCCCCGGCCAGTCCCGCCGCCCCGCCCAGCGCCGCCGCGGCCGCCACGACCCACGTTCCCGTCAAGCGCGACTTTCTCCGCATAGGTTCGACTCCCGACAGAGCTCACCTGGTGGAGAGGGCGCCCATCGCCGATCCATCGGTGCTCACTTTCACTACGAACGAAAGGGCCACCCGGTTAGCCGGGTCGGGCGACAGGTTTGCCTTCACCCTTGCGGAAGAGTCCCCTCCGAGCCGCTTCCCGAGGCTAGCGGGGGGCGTTCGTTGCCGGCGACAGCAGCCGCTCGAGGATCTCGGCCACCTCCTCGGGCGCGAACGAGAGAGTCGCGTCGCCGACCGTGAGCTCGACGACGCGAATCGAAGGCGTCGCTCCGGCGGAGCTGCGCGCCCAGGTGAAGAGGCTCCGCTCCTCGGCGAGGCGGCGCGCCGCCGCGAGGAAGGCACCGGCTTCGACCCGCAGGTGCAGGTGCATCATCGGAGTGGGCGGGGGATCGGGAACCACCTCGAGGTTCGGGACCCGGCGGAGAGCCTCGGCGATGGCGCGCGCATGCTCGCAGTAGCGCGGCATGAGCGGCAGGCGCTGGCGCAGCGCGGCGAGCCCCGACGCCGCGCCCGGCCAGAGGCCGAAGAGCGTGCCGCCGTGCCGGCGGCGCCAGGCGCGCGCCTCGGCGATGACCTCCTCCTCGCCGGCGAGACAACAACCGGCAAGACCTCCGAGCCCTTTGTAGAGCGAGACGTAGACGGTGTCGAACAGGGCGGCGATAGCGGCGGGGGAACGCTCGTAGTGCGGCGTGCACTCCCAGAGCCGGGCGCCGTCGAGATGGAGGGCCGCGCCCTGCGCGCGCACGA
Organism: Thermoanaerobaculia bacterium; assembly: GCA_018057705.1. Taxonomy (NCBI): domain Bacteria; kingdom Pseudomonadati; phylum Acidobacteriota; class Thermoanaerobaculia; species Thermoanaerobaculia bacterium. The sequence goes on from JAGPDF010000056.1 coordinate 27,105, forward strand.
AGGCGACCTGCTCTTCGAGGTCGCTCCACGGCGGCAGGCGGCCGCCGATCTCGCGCTGCGGCAGCTCGAGGAGGAGGGCGGCGAGCGGCTCGCCGACGCCGCGCAGATCCTCGATCGTGATGAGCCCGCGCGGGTCGCCGATCTTCAGGCCGACGAGACCGTGGAGTCGCTGATACGCCTTGTCTTCGTGGAGCTCGAGGTGCGCCGTCGGATGGAAGGCGACGGTGCGAACGCCGCGGCGGTCGGCGTGGATGCGCAGCGCGATCTGTTGCGCCATCGTGCCCGACGGCATGAAGAGCGCCGCGGGCTTGCCGAGGACGGTCCGCATCTTCTCCTCGAGCGCCGCGACCGCGCCGCCGGCGCCGTACCGGTCGACCCCGGCGTCCGCCGGAATCGCGGCGAGAAGCTCGGCGGCGCTGCGGTTGCCGTGTCCGTCGAGCGCCCGCGCGCGGGTCCAGCGAAAGGAGTCGAGATTCTCCGGTTGGGGCTCGCGCAGGGTCCCGCCGATGTCCATGCCTCGCATCCCCTTCGCCTGCATGGAGCGGAAAAACACAGCGTAACGCACTTCGTTTCGAGCCTGCCGGCACGAGCGCCTGGGCGTGCGTTGCCCGGAATGAGTGGTGGCGCGGGTACTTACTACCCGGTTCGCGACGGCATTCGAGTCGATCTTCGTAGTAAGCCCGCTTCCCTGCGGGGTGATCGTGCCCTACGCTGAAAAGGCTTCGACGGCAGGGCAGCGGGTGCAAACGCTCTCCTCAGGATCGTCGTCTCTCGCCCGGTGCTCGGAAATGCCCGTCTCACCGAGGCGCCCGTCCGGTTCCAGAAGGCACTCTTCGAATCGCGGGAGCGACCTGCTCCGCGGCGCGAGCTCTGGATCCGATCTCGATCAGGGGGCAGAGCTGCTGGGACAAGGAGAAGGAAAATGAGACTCGGAAGCAGAAGGAACGGGATCTACAACCGGACCCTGCCCGACTTCACCGAGCTCTATGGCGGCGATCTCACCGGGCAGACGCTGGCGCCGGGGCTCTACAAGTGGGCGCCTGATCGTGCCCGCCTCGTCTAGCGCTCCTCGCAGACGTGCTCGTGCTGCGCATCGCGCGCCACGGGCGTGCGCTTGCCCTCCGAGGCGAGGCTGTCGTAATAGGCCTTGGCGCTCGCTTCGACTTGTGCTCCGGCCTCGGCGCGTCCGTCCAAGAGGACCTCGAGGAGCTTGCGCCGGAACTGGGTGCGCAACGTCCAGCCCGGATCGCCGCTGGTAAGCACCACGGCGCCGACCTTCTGCTCTGGAAGCCAGATCATGTCGCTGTGGTGCCCGATCCTGTCGCCGCCGTGGTGCACCACCGGCACGTCGTAGGTCGTCTCGACCATGAGGCCCATGCCGTAGATCGCATCGTTGCCCAGCGGCACCTGTTTCTCGCGCCGCGCGAGCAGCGGATCGCGCGCGATGTAGCGTTGCCCGCCCGGCAGCATTCCCTCGTCGACTTCCATCTGCACCTGGCGCAGCATGTCGCGCACGTTGGCCCACGCCGCGCCGGCCGGGCGGACCGGGATCACCGCGTAGTGGAGCTCCATCACTGCCGGCGCGGTCTTGCCGTCGATGTCCGGCGCGTGCGGTCGGGCCTGATTTCCGGCCTGGGCGCGCGCGTAGTCGAAGGTCGTCGACGTCATGCCGAGCGGATCGAACGGCTCGGCCTGCTTGGCCTTGTCGTAGGCGGCGCCCAGCTCGAGCTCGGGGTAGAGCAGGTGGCCCGCGGCGAAGCCGGCGGCGTCAACCCGGGCGCGGGTGCGACAGGCACGAAGCGCCTGCCCACGTGATACCGCCGCGAGGGACTCGGGCAGGAGCGTCGGTCAGGGGAATGGCGCCCGGTTTCGACCTCGGACTCGTCGGTCGCGTTCGGAGATGGACTTCAAGGTTGCCGGGCGGCGGCCGCAGCTCCTGGGGACGCGGCGGCGGATTTCGCCCCCCCGCAGCGGCGCTGAGGTGTCCGGGCGATCCGGCGGGCCTCGATTCTGCGGGCCCGAGCCCAGAACGCGCCCATCGCAGCGGCAGCGTGAGAAAACTTCCAGTTCTCCGAACGACGAACGAGCGGTTGAGACATTGCGATCTCCTTGGCAGGTTCCCTGTTCTCTAGTACCGCGTTTCCTTGGGGAGGAGGACAGGCCTGTGGGGGAAGGTCGACGGCGCGCGGCGAGGCGACCTCA
>JAGPDF010000057.1 GCA_018057705.1 Thermoanaerobaculia bacterium
CTTCCGCCGCGACCACGACGCCCCCTCCGCCCCCTCCGCCCCCTCCGCCCCCTCCGAAAGCTCCGGTCGATGATCTCGACCGGTCTCGACCTTCTGCTTGCGAGCCCGCACGAGCTCGCCGGGCGGCGCTTCGGCCTGCTGGCCCACGGCGCTTCGGTCACGGCGGACTGCGTCCCGGCGCATCTCGCGCTCGCCGCGGCCGGGGTCCCGCCCGCCCGGCTCTTCGGTCCGGAGCACGGCTACTACGGCGTCGAACAGGACATGGTGCCCGCCGAGAGCGCGCGCGACCCGTGGACCGGGGTCGAGATCGTCTCGCTCTATGGCAGCGACGAGCGGTCGCTCCTGCCGCGCCCCGAGGCGTTCGCGGGGCTCGACCTGCTGCTCATCGACCTCCAGGACATCGGCACGCGCTACTACACCTACGCCGCGACGGCGGTCTGGGCCGCCGAGGCGGCGCGCGCCGCTTCGTGCGAGGTCTGGATCCTCGACCGCCCGAATCCTCTCGGCGGCGAGGTCATCGAGGGCAATCTTCCCGATCCGGGCTTCGCCTCGTTCGTCGGTGCCTTCCGGATGCCGGTCCGGCACGGCCTCACCCTGGGCGAGATCGTCCGCCTCGAGGCGCATCGCCGCGAGTGGGGCCGTTCGCCGCGGGTGATCGCCGTCGAGGGCTGGAGCCGCGCCGACCTCTGGCCGGCCACCGGGCGCCCGTGGATTGCGCCGTCGCCCAACATGCCGACGTTCGCCACGGCGCTGGTCTATCCCGGTCTCTGTCTGCTCGAAGCGACGGAGCTCTCCGAGGGGCGCGGTACGACCCGCCCCTTCCTGCTCTTCGGCGCCCCCGGCCTTCGCCCGACGGCGCTCGCCGAGGCGCTGGCGCCGCTCGCGGCGCTGGGGGTGAAGGCGATCCCGACCTACTTCCGGCCCCAGTTCCAGAAGCATCGCGGTGAGATCTGCGGCGGCGTCGAGCTGGTGATGGTCGAGGAGGCGAAGGTTCGAGGCTATCGGCTCGGTCTCGAGATCCTGCTCGCCCTGAAGAGCGTGGCTCCGAAGCTCTTCGGATGGCGGGAAGCGCCCTACGAATTCGTCGCCGACCGTCCGGCGATCGACCTCCTGACCGGCAGCGACGTCTTCCGCCGGGCCCTCGAAGGCGACCCGACCGCCGACCTCGCGAGCTGGCGCGCTGGCTTCGAAGCGGACGAGAGGGAATTCCGGCAGGAAAGAAAAGAGATCCTCTTGTATCCAGAAGAAGAAAAGCTCCAGTAAATGAAAGCTCCGGTTCTTCTTGCCGTCGACGGATCAGCAGAGGCGTTCGCGTCTCTGTTCTCCGCAGCGAAGGCGGCCGGCTTGCGCGTCGGCTGGTTGGCCATGGACGCTCCAGTCGACCCACCGCCGCCCCTCCGAGCACCCCCTTTACTGGAAGCCTTTCGCGCCGTGGCCGTCGGCAACGGCCGGTCGATCGCGATGAAGCCGATGAAGGGAGCGGCGGTCCTGCGGGATCTGTTGCGCGAGCACTTTCTCGGCGCCGACGTGGTTCTCGTGGCGGGTCTCGCGCTCTATCCACGCCTCGCGGCGCGGGGAAACGGCTGGCACCTCGTCGAGAGCGCGACGGCGAGCCGCGCCTATACGACCGAGGAGCTGCTCGTCCGCCTGCGCAAACCGGCGTTGCGCTGGAAGAAGGACTAGAGGACGAGCGCCATGCCCGAGCAGATCAAGTATTTCGTCCCCGGCCCGGTCTATGTCCTCGAAGAGGTGCGGGCGGCGATGCTGGCGCCGGTCGTCGGGCACCGGTCGCCGGAGTTCATGCCGGTCTACAAGCGGATCACTGAAGCGCTCAAGCCGGTCTTCCGCACGACGCGCGACGTCTACATGGCGACCTCGAGCGCCACGTTCCTCATGGAGGCGGCGCTCACTTCGATGGTATCGCGCGACGTCCTCCACCTCACCAACGGCGCCTTCTCCGAACGCTGGTTCGACGTCGGAAAGTCTCTCGGGCGCGCCGCTGATCAGATCGCCGCCCCGTGGGGACAGGTGGTCGACCCGGAGCTCCTCCGCCAGGCGCTGCGCCGCAAGCGCTACGAAGCCGTGACCGTGGCCCACAACGAGACCTCAACCGGCGTGGTCAATCCTCTGGCGGAGATCGCTCGCGTGGTACGCGAGGAGTCGGATGCCCTGCTCCTCGTCGATGCCGTCTCGTCGCTCGCCGGCGCACCGGTCGAGACCGATGACTGGGGGCTCGACCTCGTCTTCGCGGGATCGCAGAAGGGCCTCGCGACCCCGCCGGGCCTCACCGTCTTCACCTTTTCCGAGCGTGCCGAGGCCAGGGCTGAGCAGATTCCGCACCGCGGCTTCTACGGCGACCTGCTGCGCTATCGGGACAAGCATCGGGAGGGCGGGCCGATCACGACGGCGGCGGTCTCGATCGCCTGGGCGCTCGATCTTCAGCTCGAGCGGATCGCGCGCGAGGGCATCGAGACGCGGTGGATGCGCCACGGCGCGCTGCAGCGCCAGACCTCCGGGTGGGCTGAGGCGCACGGCTTCGCGTTCGCCTCGGCGGCGGCCGGGCGCTCGGCGACGGTAAGCTGCCTGCGACCGCCGGCCGGCCTCGAGTCGCGCGCGCTCGTCGCGGCCATGAAGAAGAGGGGCTTCACGCTCGGCGGCGGCTACGGCCGCTTCAAGGAATCGACGTTTCGCATCGGCCACATGGGAGAAGTCCAAACCACAGATCTCGCGGCGCTCCTGGCCGCGATCGCAGAGGAGATCGCCTCATGACTCGAATTCTGATTGCGGATCCGCTGGAAGAGTCCGGCCTCGTCATCCTGCGCGCCACCGGCGCGGATGTGAAAGTGGTCGCCGCCGACGAACGCGCGCGGCTGCCGGAGCTGGTCGCCGAAGTCGACGCGCTGGTCGTGCGCAGCGCCACGAAGGTCACCCGGGCGCTGCTCGAGGCGGCGAAGAAGTTGCGTGTCGTCGGACGGGCGGGCGTCGGGGTCGACAACGTCGACGTCGACGCGGCGACGGAGCGCGGCGTGCTGGTGGTGAACGCGCCGAACGCCAACCTGATGTCGGCGACCGAGCACACCTTCGCGCTGCTGCTCGGCCTGGCGCGGAGCCTGCCGGCCGCGGACGCCTCGATGAAGCGCGGCGAATGGGACCGCAAGACTTTCGTCGGCGTTGAGCTTCAGGGGAAGACTCTGGGCATCGTCGGCCTCGGGCGCATCGGGCAGCGCGTCGCGTCGCGCGCCCGTGCCTTCGAGATGCGTGTCGTCGCCTTCGACCCGTTCCTCGAGCCGGAACAGGCGAAGCGGATCGGAGTCGAGCTCCTCGACCTCGACGACCTGATGCGCCAGAGCGACGTCGTGACGCTGCACACGCCGTTCAACAAGGCGACGAAGAACCTGATCGACGCGCGGCGGCTCGGGCTGATGAAGCCCGAGGCGCTGTTCATCAACTGCGGGCGCGGCGGCCTGGTCGACGAGGACGCGCTGCTCGCGGCCCTCGAGGCGGGCAGGATTGCCGGCGCCGGTCTCGACGTCTACGAAGACGAGCCGACCCACCGGCAGGCGCTCACCGGCCACCCCAGAGTGGTCGCGACGCCGCACATCGGCGCGCAGACCAAAGAGGCACAGGAGCGCATCGCGATCGAGACGGCCCACATGGTGCTCGCCGCGCTCGACGGCGAGGTGCCGGCGGCGGCGGTGAACCCTTCGGTCAGAAAGACGGCGGCGCAGTAGCCGACGGTGTCGCGACCGGCGTCGGGGCGCGCGCCGCGATGACCAGCGCGGCGTAGCCCTGGCGCGAGAGCTTGCGCGCCAGATCCGCCGCTTCGTCGGGGTCGGTGAAGGCGCCGAGCTGTACCCGGTGCCAGACCTCGTCGGAGCGCAGGACGACCTCCGGGTAGTCGGCGCGCAGGCGGGAGGCCAGGGCGTCGGCGAGCGCCTGCTCCTGGAACGCTCCGACCTGCACCACGTAGCGCCGGTCGCCGCCGCCGAGGGAGAGCGTCCGCAGCTCCACCCGCGCGGTTCCCGGCCCGACCATGCCGATGGCGCGGGCGGCGGTGAGGGAGAGATCGACGATCCGGTCCTTCTTGAACGGCCCGCGATCGTTGACCCGCACCTGGGTCGTGAGGCCGTTGTCGAGATTGCGCACTTCGAGCACGGTGCCGAACGGCAGCGTGCGGTGCGCGGCGGTCGCGGCGTGCATGTCGTAGCGCTCGCCGGAGGCGGTCATCCGGCCGTGGAAGCCGGGTCCGTACCAGGAGGCCATGCCGCGTTCGAGGGTGGAACGGCCGGCGCGGCTCGCCTGATTCCCCGAGCTCGCACAGCCGGCGAGCAAGAGAAGACCCAGTGCCAGAGGAAGAGGGGCGGAGGCGATGGAGCGTAGGGGCGTCATCGCATCGATACCGGCGCTGCATCCCATTCGCCGGCGCGTCGAGATTCGCAGCGCCGGAAAGCTCCCGCGGCCGTCTGCCCCCTGGATGCGACGCCTGAACGCGCCGCCTAGATGCGGGGCACTTCCACTGCCGCGGCGTCGAGGCCGGCCAGAGCCGGGTTCAGGACGTCGTTCAGGAAATCGTCCACCTGCTCGGCCGACCTGCCGGTGAACGCCTGCGGGTCCACCCAGCGGGCGATCTCCTCGGCCGACAGCCGGAAGTCGGCGTCAGCGGCTATTGTAGCAAGGAGCGGATTCTCCTCGTTCCGGGCCACCGCTTCCTGGGCGGCGAAGGAGTGCGTGCGGATGCGTTCGTGGAGCACCTGGCGGTCGCCGCCGCGCAGCACGGCCTCCATGAGCAGCGTCTCGGTGGCCATGAACGGCAGCTCGCGCGCGACCCGCGCCGCGACCATGCCGGCGTGGACGCGCAGGCCCGCGGCGATGTGCCCGGCGAGGCCCACGATGGCGTCGCAGGCGAGGAAGGCGTCGGGCAGGACGAGGCGGCGGTTGGCGGAGTCGTCGAGACTGCGCTCGAGCCACTGCGTCGCGGCGTTCACCGGCCCGTTCAGGGCGTCGGTCATGATCCGCCGGGCCAGGCCGCACATGCGCTCGGCGCGCACCGGATTGCGCTTGTAAGCCATTGCCGACGAGCCGACCTGGTGCTCGTCGAACGGCTCCGCGAGCTCGCCGACTCCCTGCAGCAGCCGCAGGTCGGTGCCCATCTTGTGGCAGCTCTCGGCGACACCCGAGAGGGTCGCGAGCAGTTGGCTGTCGAGCTTGCGGGTGTAGGTCTGGCCGGAGACCGCGACCGAGCCGGCGAAGCCGAGTCCGGAGGCGACCCGGGCATCGAGCTCGCGGACCTTCGCATGATCGCCGGCGAACAGCGTGAGGAAGCTCGCCTGGGTGCCGGTCGTTCCCTTGACTCCGCGGCAGCGCACGGTCGCCAGTCGGTGCTCGATCTCGGCCAGGTCGAGGACCAGGTCGTGCGCCCAGAGGCAGGCGCGCTTGCCCACCGTCGTCAGCTGCGCCGGCTGGAAATGGGTGTAGGCGAGGCAGGGCAGAGCCCGATGGCGGCGGGCGAAGTCGGCGAGTCCGCCGAGCGCCGTGGCGAGGCGGCGGCGGAGGAGCTCGAGCGCCTCGCGCATCAGCAACTGGTCGGTGTTGTCGGTGATGAAAGCGCTGGTGGCGCCGAGGTGGAGGATGCCGCCGGCGTCCGGCACGATCGCGTCCGCCTGCTCCGCGAAATGCCTGAGGTGCGCCACGACGTCGTGACGGGTCTGGCGCTCGAGTTGGGCGACCCGGGCGAGATCGAGCTGTGGCGCCGCCGCCTCGAGGGCGGCGATCTGCTCGCGGCGGATCGGCAGCCCCAGGTCCGCCTGGCTTCGGGCGAGCAGGATCCAGATCCGGCGCCAGGTCGCGAAGCGGTGGGAGCTCGAGAAGATCGCCGCCATCTCGCGCGACGCATAGCGCTCGTAGAGCGGGTTCTGGGGCTGTTCGGGGGCGGTGTCCGGGGACGGTTCGGCGCTCTTGGTCATCGCGCCGAGGATAACAAAGCGCCGGCTCCGGGCGCTGGGCTAAGATCGAACTGCGAGGTGACGCCGACCGTGCTCCGATTGCGCTGGGCCGTTCAGGGCAGGGACGAGATTCTGCCGCTTGCCGCGGACGAGTTGCGCATCGGCCGCGGCACCGAGAACGAGGTCGTCCTGGCCGATTTCTCGGTCTCGCGCCGCCACGCAGTCATCCGCAAGGAAGGCGGCAGCTGGTTCGTTCAGGATCTGGCGTCGACCAACGGCATCCAGGTCAACGGCGTCGTCAGCAAGCGCGCCATGCTCAAGCCCGGAGACCGGATCAAGGTCGGGATCTTCGACCTCGGGATCGAGGAGGTCCGCGAACCGCCGACCAGTGGCTCGAGAGACCGCGCCGCGACCGCCGGCCTGCCGCAGGCGCCCCCGCTGGCGCAAGTCGCCGTCGGAACGGCGACCATCGTGCGCTCGCTGGCCGATTTCAGCGCCGCCTGGGGGCTCGACGGCAAGACCTCGGGCGAGGCGCGATCGAGCAAGCGCAAGGATCTCGACGAGGCCTATTCGAGCAAGATCTTCGGCTTCATGACGCGCCTCGCGCGTCTCCTCATCCGCTCCGATTCGGTCGACGAGGTGCTGTCGCGGGTGATGGACATCGCTTTCGAGGCGCTGCCGGTCGACCGTGGCTTCATCCTGCTGCTCGACGAGTCGACGGGGAAGACGGTCTGCGAGCTGGCACGCACCAAGGAGCGCCTCGAGTTCCGGCCACAGAGCGAGGTGCCGGTCTCGCAGACGATGGTCGAGCAGGTCATGCGCGACCGCGTCGCCCTGCTGACCTACGACGCGCTGGCCGATCAACGGCTCGCCGGTGGCGACTCGATTCGCATCCATCAGATCCGCGCCGCGATGTGCACGCCGCTCTGGTCGGGAGAGAAGATCATCGGCGTCTTCCAGGTCGATACGCCCTTCCACGCCGGCACCTTCAACGAGAAGGATCTGGACCTGCTGACCGCCCTCGCCAACTACGCCGCAGTGGCGGTGGAGAGGCTGCGCTACGCCAAGACGGTCGAGTTCGAGCGCCAGGTGCGCAGCCGCCTCGAGCGCTACCATTCGCCGGCGGTCATCGAGAGCATCGTGAAGTTCACCCCGAGCGCGGCCGAGCCGACGGTCGGCAGGATGAAGCTCGCGGAAGCGACGGTGATGTTCGCCGACCTCGCGGGCTTCACGCCGGTGTCCGAGCAGGCGAGCCCCCAGGAAGTGGCCGAGATGCTCGAGTCCTACTTCACGCACGCGGTGGAGGCGATCTTCTCGGTCGGGGGGACGCTCGACAAGTTCATCGGTGACTGCGTGATGGCGTTCTTCGGCGCGCCGGTTCCCCAGAGCGACCATGCCCGACGGGCCGTCGAGGCCGCGATCCAGATCCAGGATGCGCAGGAGGCCCTGAACCGCGAGCGCGCGGCACGCGGCCTCCCGACTCTTCTGGTGCGGATCGCGATCCAGAGTGGCCCGGTCATGGTGGGCGACGTCGGCAGCCGCAAGCGCGTCGACTACACGGTGCTCGGAAATACGGTGAACGTCGCGGCGCGGCTCGAATCGGGTGTCGCCGAGCCGGGCGAGATCACCCTCGGCGGCGAGACCCATCGCCTGCTCGCCGGCGCGTTCCCCACCGAGCCCCTGGGCGAGTTCCAGCTCAAGGGGCTGCAGCAGAAAGTGCACGCCTTCCGCGTGCTCCGGGGCTGAGGCCGAACCCGTCCTCATGTCCGAGCCCCTGCTCTTCGTCACCGGCAATCCGTCGAAGCTCGTCGAGGCGCGCCGGCTCGCCGCGGTCGCCGGACGGACGCTCGAGGCGATCGCCGTCGATCTGCCGGAGATCCAGTCGCTCGACATGGAGGAGGTGCTGCGCGCCAAGGCCTGGCATGCCTGGCAGAGCGTGCAACAGGCGGTCGTCGTCGAGGAGACGGGGCTCGAGCTCGCCGCTCTCAATGGTTTTCCCGGTCCGCTGGTGAAGTGGATGCTCGCGGCGGTCGGCGCCGAAGGCATCGCCCGCACTGCGATCGCGCTGGGCAACCCGCGCGCCAGGGCGGTCTGCCTGTTGATGTGGACCGACGGCCTGCAGACGGTCCTGGCGCGCGGCGAGACGGGCGGAGACCTCGTCCTCCCGCCGCGCGGGCCGAACGGTTTCGGCTGGGATCCGGTCTTCCGGCCGGAGGGCAAGATCCGCACCTACGGCGAGCTCTCCGACCAAGAGAAAGACCGCGTCGGCCACCGCGGCCGCGCCTGGCGCGAGCTGCTCGCGCGTCTGCGCGACGAACGGTCGACCTCGCCGAGCGGCTAGCCCGCTGGCACCCTTTCCGGCGACGGGGGGACGTCGGCGTCGTCCTCGGATCTGGACGCTCCTCCGGCCCGCCGCTCCCGCCATTCGAGCAGCAGGTCGTAGAGCACCGGCACGAGGATCAGGGTGAGGAAGGTCGCGAAGGCGAGGCCGAACATGACCGCGACGCCCATCGGCCGCCACCAGGAGCTCGATTCCCCCGAAGCCTGGAACTGGAAGCCGCGGAAGTCGAAACCCCATCCCACGACCGTCGGCACCAGGCCGAGGATCGTGGTGACGGCGGTCAGCATGACCGGCCGCAGTCGCCGCATTCCCGTCACCAGGAGGAGCGTCCGCCGCGCCATTCCGCGTGCCCGCAACTGCTCGGCATAGTCGAGCAGCACGATCGCGTTGTTGACCACGACGCCGGCGAGCGAGATCACCCCGATGCCGGTCATGATGATTCCGAACGGCGTGCCGGTGAGAACCAGCCCGGCGAGCACGCCGATCATCGACATCGCCACGGAAGTCATGATGATGAACGGCACCGCATACGAGTTGAACTGGCCGACGATCAGCAGCAGTACCAGGATCAGCGCATACAGGAACGCCTTCGACAGGAACGCCGTCGACTCCTCCTCGTCCTCGCTCTGACCGGCGAAGCGGACGGCGTAGCCGGGGGGCAGAAGGTTCGGCATCTCGCGAATCCGCTTCTCGGCCTCGGCGCGCACCGGCTGCGCCTGCTCGGGTGTCGTCACCTTGCCGGCGATCGTCACCACCCGCCGGCGGTCCTTGTGCTGGATCGACTGCAACGCCGCGCCGGTCGTGACCTCGGCCACCGTTTCGAGCGGGATCTGCTCGCCGTCCTCGTTGACCACCACGAGCCGCTGCAGATCGGCGAGGCTCGAGCGCGCGCCCGGCGCGAAGCGGACGGTGATGTCCCATTCGTCCTCGCCCTCGCGGAACTGCGACGCCTCCGTGCCGTTGATCGCGGTGCGCAAGGTGCGCGCGATGAGCGCCGTCGACAGTCCCAGCCGCGCCGCCTGGTCGCGGTCGACGCGCACGATCACCTCCGGACGGGCGAGGTCGAAGTCGTTGTCGAGGGTGGCGAGGCCGGGAATGTCGGCGATCTCGCGCTGAATGCGCTCGGCGATCTCGCCGAGGCGCGCGAAGTCGTCGCCCGTGAGCTCGATCGACAGCGGATCGCCGACCGGCGGTCCCTCGATCGGGCGCTCGACGTTGATCGTCGCGCCCGGGATTCCGCGGACCCGGCGCCGCGCCTCTTCGAGGGTCGCGAACGAGCTCTGGCTGCGGTCCTCCATGTCGAGGAGGTCGAGGGTCACCCGGCCGCGGGTCGGATCGCCGCCCTCCGACCGCCCGCCCGAAAACTCGTCACCGGTGGCGCCGGAACCCGTCGCCGCCGCCCGCACGCGAATGTCGGGGAGGTCGCCCAGACGGTGCTCGAGCTCGCGCACAATGGCGTCGGTCTGTTCGAGCCGCGTGCCGGGGGGAGTCTCGACGGAGGCCCAGATCTGGCGCGGATCGGTCTCCGGGAAGAGCTCCGTGCCGTGATGGAACTTGCCGTAGAGCAGGATCACGACGACGAAGAGTGCGAGCGTCCCGCCGAGAACGAGGCCGCGGTGGCCCAGTGCCCAGGCCAGTGACTCGCGATAGAAGACCAGGACGCGGCCGCCGAGGCCGGCATCCGCCGGCACGCCGGCCTGGTCGTTCACGGTGACGGTGCGCTCCGTGTGGGGCCGCATGTAGGCGGCGGCGAGCGTCGGGTTGGAGGTGAAGGCGATGACCAGTGAAGCGGCGAGGGCGATACAGACGGCGATCGGCAGGATCGACATGAAGTCGCCGATGATGCCGGGCCAGAAGAAGAGCGGCACGAAGGCGCCGATCGTCGTCAGGGTCGAGTTGAGGACCGCCCCGCCGACCTCACGGGTGCCGATCTGCGCCGCCTCGAAGGCGGACTTGCCCTCCTGCATGTGGCGGTAGATGTTGTCGACGACGACGATCGAGTTGTCGACCAGCATGCCGACCGCGAGCACCAGCGAGAAGAGAACCATCATGTTGAGCGTCATGCCGGCGAGCTGCACGACGATGAAGGTGAGCAGCATCGAGAGCGGGATCGCCGCGCCGACGAAGAGGGCGTTGCGCAGCCCCATCGTGAAGAAGAGCACGATGACCACGAGCACGACGCCGGTGAGGACGTTGTTCTCGAGATCGGCGACCATGATGCGGATCTCCTTCGACTGGTCGGCCAGGAAGGTCGCTTCGACCCCCGGCGGCCAGGTGCCGCGCAAGCGCTCGACCTCCGCCTTCAGGCGGTCGGTGAGCTCGATGATGTTCGAGCCCGAGCGCTTCTGCACCGAAAGCGACACCGACTCCCGGCCGTCGATCCGCGAGTAGGAGCTGCGCTCCTTGAAGCCGTAGCTCACCTTGGCGACGTCGCGCACCTGCACCGGACGCTGGCCGACCACCTTGACCACGAACTGCTCGACGGCGAGCGGGTCTTCGACCTCGCCCGGGACGCGCAGCGCGAGCGTCTGCCCCTTGAGCGTGAGCTCGCCGCCGGGAATCGAGACGTTCTCGTCGCGGATCGCGTCGAGCACGTCGTCGAGCGAGGCGCCGTAGAGCCGCAGGCGCTCCGGGTCGACGTCGACCTGCACCTCGCGCTCGACGCCGCCCACCAGGGTCGCCCGCAGCACGCCGGGGATCGCTTCGACCTCGTCCTGCACCGCCTTCGCCAGCCGCCGCAGCTCGACCGGACCGACATCGCCGGAGAGGTGGACCTGGAGGATCGGCACGTCGGAGAAGTTGAGCTCGCGCAGGATCGGCTCCTCGGCGTCGGCCGGGAACTCGGACTTGGCGAGGTTGACCCGGTCGCGCACCTTCTGCAGCGCGAAGTCGAGGTCGACGCCGGAGACGAACTCGACGTTCACCACCGAAACGCTCTCGGTCGACGTCGAAGTGATCTGCTTGATCCCCTCGAGGCCCTGGAGCTCGCGCTCGAGCTCGTCGGTGATCTGGCTCTCGACGTCGGTGGGCGAGGCTCCCGGCCAGAGGGTGTAGACGAGGATGTTGGGGATCTCGATGTCCGGGAAGCTCTCACGCGGCAGCGTGTTGTAGGCCGAGCCGCCGGCGACGACGATCGCGAACAGCGCGAAGAAGACCGTGGCGCGGTTCCTGACCGCGAACTCGCCGAGCCTCACTTCAGACCTCCTCGACCGGCTGGTTCTCGCCCACCGCCTGCTGGCCCTCGACGATGACGTGCGTCCCGGCCGCAAGGCCGATGACCACGATCTCCTCGCCGACCACCACCCCGGTCGTCACCTCGCGGCGCAGCGCGCGTCCGTCGGCGACCGTCCAGACGGCCTTCGTGCCGCCGAGATCGACCAGCGCGGACATCGGCACGACCAGGGCACCCTCGACCGTCTGGCGCGGAATGTCGAGGCGGGCGAGCATTCCCGGCTTCAGCCGTCCGTCGGCGTTGGCGAGCTCGGCCTCGACCGCGAGGGTGCGCGACTGCGGATCGAGCTCGGCCCCCAGGCGCTCGATCTTCGCCGGGAACTTCTCGCCCGGGAAGGCGTCGAAGCTGACCTCGACCTCCCGGCCCACCGCGAGGAAGCGAACGTCGGCGGCGCGCGCCTCGGCGCGGACCTTGACCCTGGAGGCGTCGACGAGCTCGAAGAGCGGTGTGCCCGGAGCGACGAAGCTGCCGACCTCGACGTGGCGCACGGCGATCCGCCCTGCCCAGGGCGCGGCGACGCGGGCCTTGTCGAGCGCGAGCTTCGCCGATGCGATCCGTGCGACGGCGACGTCCCGGTTGGTGACCGCATCGAGGAGCTGGGCCTTGGTCACCGCCTTGCGCTCGAAGAGATTCTGGGCGCGCTCGAACTGGAGGTTCGCCTGCCGCAGCCAGGCCTCGGCCTCGGCCACCTGCTGCGCCAGGGCGCGTTCGTCGATCGTCGCCAGGAGCTCGCCCCTGGCGACCGCCTGTCCGAGCTCGGCCCGGACGGCTTCGACGGCACCGCCGACCTCGGCGGCGAGCACGGCGCGGTGCAGCGGCTCGAGGCCGGCCGGGAGGCTCGTGCGGTCGACGACGGTGCGCGGCGCGAGTGTGATCGTCCGCACCTGGGCAACGCGCTCGGCCGGCGCGGCCGGGGCCTGAGTCTTGGGAGAGGAGCAGCCGGCGAGCGTCTGAAGAGCGGTCGAGGCCAGCGCGAGGACGACGAATGACAGGCGGGTGCGGTTCATGGCAGTTCCTTCTGCGCCAGCGTGGACCAGGGCTCGGTCGGCAGCAGGCCGACAGCGCGCGACAGACGTGAGGCTTCGACGAGAGCTTCGTAGCGGGCTTCGATCGCGCTCACCTGGGCGATCACGGCGTTTCTCTGGGCATCGAGGAGATCGGTCTGGGTGGCGACGCCCTCTTCGTAGGTGGCGCGCGCCACGCGCTCGGCCTCCGCTGCCGCCTGCGCGAAGATCTCGGCCGAGGCGGCCCGCGACAGGGCGGTGGCGTAGTTGGTCCGGGCCTGGTCGGTTTCGAGCCGGATCGACGCTTCGAGCTCGGCGCGGCGCAGGGCGATCTGCCGGCGCTGGCTCTCGAACTGCTCGATCTGTCCGCGCCGGCGCCCGCCGTCGAAGAACGGCCAGGAGAGCTCGAGCGCCGCCGCCCAGGAGCTGTAGAGCGGGTCGGCGAGATTCGTCACCAGACGCACCTCGCGTCCCCAGTAGCCGCTGAGATCGATGCGCGGCAGGCCGTCGGCGCGGGTGATCTGCTGCTGGACCTCGTAGGCGTCTTCCTGATGCACCAGATCCTCGATCTCGGGCCGGCCGGCCGCCGCCGCGACGAGCCGGTCGATCTCTGGCGGTGCGGGCAGCGTCGCCGACGACGGTTCGAGCTCGAGCGGCTCGTCGGTCGGCAGGTCGAGAAGCTGTCGCAGACGCATCTCGGCGATCGTCACCTGGCCTCTGCGGCGGGCGACTTCCGGGTCGACAGCGGCCAGCGCGGAGAAGGCGCGCAGCTGCTCGAGCTGGGTCGCTTCGCCGATTTCGAGCAGGTCTTCGATGCGCGCCAGGTCGCGGCTGCGGTACTCGCGCTCGGACTCGATCGTCGCCAGGCCCTCGCGCGCCGCCTGAACCCGGTAGTACGCCTCGGCGGTCGAGAACGCCGCGTCGAGCCGGGCGGTGCGGATCTGGGCGTCGGTGGCTTCTCCGACGATCTTGGCGAGATCGATCGCGGCGCGAATCTTGCCGAAGGTCCAGACCGGCTGCTTGAGCTCGACGACCGCCCGGCTGAGCTCCTGCGTCGAAGGCTCGAAGCTGCCGCCCGGGAACTGGTCGAGGATCTCGTCGAAGTCGGAGCTGTTGAGGAAGGAAGGGCTGCGCGACTGCCCCCACGACGAGCTCAAGGTCAACTGCGGGAAGGCGTCGGCGCGCGCCTCGCGGATACCGCCCGCTACCTGACTGCGAATCTCCTCGACCGACAGCAGGCCGGGATTGGCGCGCAACGTGGTCTCGACGGCCCGTGCGAGGTCGAGTTGAATCGCGACGGCCGGTGCCGGAGGCAGCAGCGCAACTGTTACCGCCACCGCGACGGCGATAGGGAAGAAGCAGGTTCGGCGAGGGGACATCAGGACAGGTCCTCCTGCGGTTCGCGCCCCGAGAGGGCGCGGAAAAGGAGCCGCCAGATCTGCGGCAGACGACTCTCGACCGGTGCGGCCGAGTGGTGGTGACCGGCCTGGAGAAAGAGCAGGCCGTGAAAGAAGATGCCGAGGAAGATCTGCGCGTCGGCGGCATCGGTGTCGATCTCGCCCGCGGCGCGTGCCGCATCGATCCGGTCGAGAATGGTCGCCCGGATCGCTCCTTCGACCTCACTCACCACTTCGTGGATGCGTTGGCCGAGCTCCGGCGGCACGTGGGTGGTCGCGAGGTGGAAGATCGCGATCAGGTGCGGACGGTCGCGGGCGAACTCGACCGCCAGCCGAAGATGATCGCCGAGCTGGCGCTCGAAGGTATCCGGGCGCCCGAACGGCGCCATGCAGGCCTCCCGCCACTGCGAGATGCCGTCGCGAACCAGATCGAGCAGCAACTCCTCCTTCGAGCGGTAGTAGTTGTAGAGCGAGGGCTTGGCAATACCGACGCGCTCGGCGAGCGCGGTCATCGCGGCACCGTCATAGCCGCGCTCGCCGAAGAGCTCGAGCGCCGCCTGGCGGATCTTCTGCCGGGTGGTGGCACCGTCGAGTGGATTGTCCAAGTGATCGAATCTCCTACCGACCGGTCGGAAGCGACCGACTGGTCGGTAGTGTCTTCTACGGATCGATTCGAGTCAAGTTGCGGCTGGGAGCGCCCTGTAGACTCCCTGCCGTTTTTCTGCGCAGCGTGGCCGGGTCCAGGCCTGCGGTTCACCCCCCCCTCAAGCGAAGCGGGCGGCGCGCCGATGAATGCCGACACCATCGACACACGGCGAGGCAGCCTTAAGGGGGAACGATGTCGAAGTGGCTGACCCGGGCTCTGGCCCTGCTTCTTCTGGGCGTGACGCCAGCGCTCGCGCAGCAGTCGGGAACGATCCAGGGTGAGGTGACGTCAGCGGCCGGCGAGGGACTTGCCGGTGTCGTCGTCGCGGCGACCTCCGACCTGCTGCCGCAGGCGCGCCAGGCAGTCTCGGGCGCCAACGGCGACTTTCAGCTGCCGCTGCTGCCCCCGGGCACCTACCAGGTGAGCTTCTCCCTCGAGGGCATGGCGACGGTGAAGAAGAGCGTGCAGGTCGCTCTGGGACAGACTGCGACGGTGGACGCGAGCCTCACGATCGACGCCGTGTCCGAGGAGATCGTGGTCGTGGGGACCTCTTCGCTCGTCAACACTTCCTCGGCGGAGCTCGATACGTCCGTGACGCAGGAGACGATCGAGGCGCTTCCCGTCGGCCAGGAGTATCGAGATCTCGTCAAGCTCATTCCCGGCGTGCAGTACACCGAGGACAGCGTGCGCGGCCCGAGCGCCGGCGGCAGCGGGCAGGACAATACCTATCTCTTCGACGGCGTGAACGTCACGCTGCCGCTCTTCGGCACGCTCTCGGCCGAGCCGTCATCGCACGACGTCGACCAGATCGCCGTCGTCAAGGGCGGCGCCAACGCGGTCGACTTCAATCGCGCCGGCGGCTTCCTGATGAACTCGATCAGCCGTTCGGGCACCAACGCGTTTCGCGCCTCGCTCCGCTACCAGGCGCAGCCGGAGAGCCTGACGGCCGATCGCGACAACGCGGGCACCGTTTTCGAAGAGGACAAGGAGTGGTGGATCGGGAGCGTGGGTGGACCGATCTTCCGCGACCGGCTGTATTTCTACGCTTCGTACTTTGCGCCCAACTCGACGCGCGAAAGCCGCTCGAACCTCTACGGTGAGGTGCCGGACTTCGAGAGCGACCGCGACGAGCTCTTCGGCAAGCTGACGTTCGCGCCGACCGACTCGCTGCTCTTCCACGCCAGCTATCGCACCTCGGAGCGCACGGACTCGGGTACGAGCGTCTCGACTGCGGCGTCGGCCGGGTCGACGAGCAACGGCAGCGAGGCGACTCTCGACATCGGGATCTTCGAGGCCTCCTGGGTGATCGACGAGCGAAGCTACGCCAGCTTCCGGTTCACCGACTTCGAGAACCAGACCCTGGGTCGGCCGGACAACCTCTTCGCCTTCGCGCCGCGGCTCGACGGCAGCGTCGACCTCGACATCGCCGGCCTGGACACGCAGGGATTCATCGTCGTGCCGGGGAGCGACGGCGCGAACGCTTTCCAGCGGGGATTCATCGAACGGTATGGGTATCTCGACAACGGCACCCGCGTCGGTGGCGGCCGGGTCGGCGGCGCCGCGCAGATCGACGACAACGACTTCTACCGCCAGAGCTGCCAGGCCAGCTACGACCGGATCTTCGGCGAGAAAGTCACCCACGCCTTCCACGTCGGATACCAGTGGACCAGGGACGAAGAGGACCTCCTTCGCTCGTCGAACGGCTGGGGTACGGTCACCATCCCCGGTGGCACCACCTTCTGCCCGGCGAACTCGAGCTGCGCCGGGCAGAAGGTCTTCTTCCAGGCCGGGGTCCTGCAGCAGGGCATCACGCTGCCGAACGGCGTGCAGGTCCCGGCGATTCACTCGGAATACGAGTCGCAGAATCTCGAGCTCAACGACACCATTCGCTGGGACGACTTCACCTTCAATGTCGGCCTCCTGGTGAGCAACGACGAGCTCTACGGCCAGGGCCTCAAGCCGAACTCGAGCAACGTCTCGGGCTTCGAGGTCGCCCGCGGCCACAAGTACGAGATGTACGAGCTCGATTTCGCGGACACGCTGCAGCCCCGGTTGGGCGCAGTCTGGGCCTACAACCCGTCGAATACCGTGTTCGCGAGCTACGCGCGCTACGTCCCGGCGGCGAGCTCGCTGCCGCGCGCGGCCTCCTGGGCGCGCAACGCGGCGGGCCAGGTGAACGCTTACTTCGACCAGAACGGAAACTTCATCGGTTCGTCGCCCGAGGCGGCCTCTTCGGGCAAGTTCTTCGCGGACGACCTCGATCCGCGCACCACCGACGAGTACATGCTCGGCACGACCCGGGAGCTGGGCGGCGGCTGGTCGGCGCGCGCTCATGCCCGGTATCGGTACAGCTTCAACTTCTGGGAAGACACCGAGAACGACTCGCGGCTGCGCTACGAGCCGCCGCCCGGCATCCCGCGCGAGCTCTACATCCGGGACCTCGCGCGGGTGCGCGGCGAGATCGGCGGCTCGAACTTCGTCATTGCCGAGCTCGACCGCTCGTTCACCAGATACTGGGAGGCGGGAATCGAGACCGAGTGGCGCGGTACGCGCGCCTTCGTCAGCGGCTCCTATGTCTGGAGTCATTACTACGGCAACATGGACCAGGACGGGAGCGCGGGGACCAGCCTGGCGAACGACAGCAACCTCTTCATCGGCTCGTCGAACATCGCCGACGGCGGTGGACGCCAGCTCTGGGACGGCAAGTACGGCGATCTGCGCGGCGACCGCCGCCACAAGCTGAAGATCTACGGCTACCGCACCCTGCCCTGGAGGGCGAGCGTCGGCGCCTTCGCGATCTATCAGTCGGGCCAGCCGTGGGAGGAGCACAATTACCGCGTCTATCCGGTTTCGATCCTCGCCGGCAGCACCAGCGACAGCAACCGCTACGCCGAGCCCGCCGGCTCGAGGACGACCGCGGCGCACCACCAGCTCGACCTCAACTACACCCAGAACTTCCCGCTCGGCGAGCGCTTCAACCTGCAGGCGCGCCTGGACGTTTTCAACGTCTACGACCGCCAGACGGGCTACGACATCCAGGATAATTTCAACAGCGCCGATTTCGGCCGGCCGCAGTCCTTCTACGATCCCCGCCGGTTCCAGCTGTCGGTGCGCCTGGAGTTCTAGCCTGCGGTGGCTCTCCGGCGCGCGTCTCAGCGCCGCCGGGCCTGCCGGCCGTAGATCCGATAGGCCACGGTGCCGACGGCGAGGACGGCGCAGCCGGCTGCCGCCTGGCGCGGGGCGGCGACGAAGCTGTTGGCGACCACCCCGGCGGAGATGGCGACGAAGATCGCCGTCGTCCAGGGGTGGCCCGGGGCGCGGAAGTGATTCCCGTGCACGTCGCCCGGCGCCCGCCGCAGGAGAAAAAGGCCGGCGGCGGTCAGGCCGAAGAAGAGCCAGTCGCAGAAGACGACGTAGGAAAGCAGCTGGTCGTAGGTCTGCGAGACGAGGAGGACGAGCGCCACGCCGGCCTGCAGGCGGAGGGTGAAGCTCGGCGTGCCGAAGCGCGGATGGAGTGTCGCCGCGCGGCGCAGGAAGAGGCCGTCCTCGGCCATCGCGTAGTAGAGCCGCGGTCCGGTCATGGTGATGACGGCGAGGAACCCGAGGCACGAGACGACGGTGAGCGCGGCGACGAAGCGCGCCCCGAGCTCGCCCGCGAGCGCCCGCGCGACGTCGGCGGCGAGCGCCGTCGAGGCCGCCACCTCGGCCGGCGGCAGAACGCGCAGGTAGATCCAGTTGAGCCCGACGTAGACCACGACCACCAGCGCGACGCCCAGGATGTTCGCCCGCGCGAGCGTCCGGCCGGCGTCGCGGATCTCGGCCGCGAGGCTGCCGCAGTTCTGCCAGCCGCCGTAGGCGAAGAGCACCGGCACGAGGGCGGCGAAGAAGGCGGTGAGCGTTACCTCCGAGACCATCGGCAGGTGGTAGGTCGTCGCCGCCGCGGGGCGCTTCACCAGCATCAGGACGCCGATCGCCGCGATGCCGCCGAGCTTCAGGATCATCAGGCTGTTGTTGGCGCGTTTGCCGGGTCGGACGCCGCGCACGTTGATCTCGGTGAGCAGAACGATGACACCCGCGGCGAGGCCGAGCCGGCCGACGGCGCCGAGCGGCACGAAGGAGCCGTCGACGTAGCTCGCCAGAGCGGAGGCGACCGCCGCGATGCCACCGGTATTGATCACGAAGAGCAGGGCGAATCCGTAGAGGAAGCCGGCGAACGGGCCCCACGCCCGCGACAGGTAGACGTACTGGCCGCCGACCTGCGGCAGGCGCGAACCGAGCTCGGCGTAGACGAAGCCGCCGATCATCGCCAGGGCCCCGCCGGCGAGCCAGACGAGCAGCATCCATTCGGGCGCCGGCAGGATCCGCGCGACGTTCGACGGGTTGACGAAGATGCCGATGCCGATGATCGCTCCGGCGACGACCACCGTCGTGTCCCAGAGTCCCAACTCGCGCCGGAATCCGGCGGCGGCGATCCTGCCTGGCTGCGTCATGAGCGGTTCCGGCGACGAGCCTAGCCCATCGCAGGCGCGGCGGGTGCGCCGGCGCGACTTGCCCCGGCGACGGAAATCCTGCACGATCGACAGCAAGCCGATGGTGCGCGATTCCTCAGGTTCCGCAAGTGGCGGGGCGCCGCTGCCGCCCGCGCCCTCCGGCCCGGAGCGCGATCGGATCCGCGACTGGGTTCGATTGCTGCGCTGGCCGGTGGCTGCCGTGCTCGTCGCAGGTCTTCTCGCGCTCGTCGCCTGGCGCCTGATCGCCGGGCTCGAGCGCGCCGGCCGGGCGGCAGCGAACCTCCCGGGAGCCGCGGCAGAACGCATTGGCGCGCTGGCCCGCGACCTGCTCACCGGCAATGTCACCGAGAGCTTCCTCGCGGCGATTCCCACCGTGGCGCCGCACGCCGGGGGCAACCTCGAGGTCGCGGTCGCCGAGAGCGTCGAGAGCCTGACGCGCAGCGACGAGCGGCGCGCCTTCTGGGACCTCGTCGAT
This sequence comes from Thermoanaerobaculia bacterium, assembly GCA_018057705.1. Taxonomy (NCBI): domain Bacteria; kingdom Pseudomonadati; phylum Acidobacteriota; class Thermoanaerobaculia; species Thermoanaerobaculia bacterium. The sequence continues at coordinate 19,549 of JAGPDF010000057.1, forward strand.
CTCGGCACGACGACGGTGGAGATCCGGGTGCCGGTCACCTATCGCTATCACGTGCGCCTCGACGAAGACTGGACGGTCGAGATCGAGGACGGCTTCTGCCGCGTGCTCGCGCCGGTTCTGCGGCCCTCGCAGCCGCCGGCGATTCACACCGACCGAATCGAGCGCCGGGTAGAGGAGTCGTGGCTGCGTTTCGATGCCGCCGAGCAGCTCGCCGTCCTCGAGCGCCAGTTGACGCCGCGGCTCTCGCAACTCGCGGCCGACCCTCGGCACATGGCCCTGGTGCGGGAATCGTCGCGCCAGGCCGTGGCTCGCTTCGTGCGTGCCTGGCTGCTGACCAACGGGGCCTGGGGACCCGATCGCGTGCGCGCCATCCAGGTGCAGTTCGCCGACGAACGGGGCGACGAGCTCGAGGTTCCGGTCACTCTCGTGGTCGGCGACTGAGCGGTCGCGGTCCCCGCGCTCGCCGGGGCAGGAGCGCGTCTTCCGGCTGTCGCGCTTTCAGCGCTGGCGGATCTCGGTAACGAGGGCCGCGACGGCAGCACGAAGCTCTTCCGGAGAACCATCGTTCGCGATCGTGCGATCGGCGGCCGCGCGGCGCTCGCGGCCGTCGCCCTGGGCGACGAGCCGGCTGAGCGCCTCCTCGCGCGGCAGGCCGCGGGCCACGGCGCGCTCGAGCCGTAGCTCGAGCGGAGCCTCGACCGTCACGACGAGGTCGAAGTCCGGGGCATAGCCGGCCTCGACGAGACGGGTCGCCTCGAAGACGACGGGCCCGGTCGCGGTCGCTGCCACGCGCGCGAAGTGGGCTCGAACGAGCGGGTGGATGGCCTCTTCGAGCGCCTGGCGCGCGGCACTGTCGGAGAAGATCAGATGTGCGACCCTGGCCTTGTCGACGCTGCCGTCGGTCTTGAGTAGACCGGGGCCGAAGAGCGTCGTGAGCGCCCGGGTGCCGGCGCCTCCCGGTCGATAGAGCTCGGCGACCACCCTGTCGGCATCGACGACCTCGAAGCCGGCCTCTCGCAGGAGGCGTGCCACGGTCGACTTGCCGCTCGCGAGTCCACCTGTCAGCCCGACCCGCGGTGGCGAAGGCATTGCGTCCGTCAGCTCGCGGTGCCGGGTGCACCGCCGGCCGCGACCTCGATGCCGAAGCGCCGGCGGGCGGAGGTCAGGGTGTTGGCGAGGAGCATCGCCACAGTGAGTGGGCCGACGCCGCCGGGGACCGGGGTGATCGCCGAGGTCTTCGGCGCGACCGCCGGGAAGTCGACGTCGCCGACCAGGGCGTAGCCTTTCTCGGCGAGCGCCGCCTGGCGCTTCGCGTCGTCGCCGACCAGGCGGGTGGCGAGGGCGAGGTCCTGAACCCGGTTGATGCCGACGTCGATCACGACCGCGCCTTCGCGCACATGGTCGGCGGTGATCATCCCGGGTCGCCCCACCGCGGCGACCAGCAGGTCGGCCTCGCGGCAGATGCCGGCGAGGTCGCGCGATCTCGAGTGCGCGATCGTCACCGTGCAGTTCTCGCGCAGCAGAAGCCCGGCCATCGGCTTGCCGACGATCGTGCTCCGGCCGACCACGACGGCATGCCTGCCGGCGAGCGCGATGCCGTGCCGGCGCAGCGACTCGATGATGCCGGCAGGGGTGCAGGGGACGAAACCGGGCTGGTCGAGCCAGAGCCGGCCGACGTTCACAGGGTGGAAGCCGTCGACGTCCTTCTCCGGGTCGACCCGGTCCAGGATGTCGCGCGCCGGCAGGCCCGCCGGCAGCGGCAGCTGGACGAGGATGCCGTCGACCCGGGGGTCGGAGTTGAGCTGGTCGAGGAGGGCCAGAAGATCGTCGGCCGGTGTCGTTGCCGGCAGGATGTGACCGAAACTGGCGAGACCGGCTTCGGCGCAGGCCTTGGTCTTCGAGCCGACATAGACCCGCGAGGCCGGGTCGTCGCCGACCAGGACGACGGCGAGGCCGGGCGGCCGGCCGGCTCGGGCCTGCACTTCGAGGGCTCCCGCGGCGACTTCGGCGCGGATCTGGGCGGCTACGGCTTTGGCTTCGAGGAGCTGGGTCATCTCATCTTCTTTCTTCCGCGGTAGAGGGCGAGGATGCCACCGGAGAGGCTGACCGAGCTTGTGGACTCGAAACCGGCCGCCTCGAGCCGGGCGGTGAACCCCTCCCGCTGCGGAAAGTCGAGCACGGAGCTCGGCAGGTAGGTGTAGGCCGTCGGGTCTTTCGAGAGCAGGCTCCCCACCTTGGGGAGAAGGTGCTGAAAATAAAAGAGATAGAGGCCGCGGAGCGGCTGCCAGGAGGGCACCGTGAACTCGAGCACGCCGAGCTCGCAGCCGGGGCGGAGAACCCTCGCGAGCTCGGCGAGGGCGCGATCCAGGTCGGCCACGTTGCGCAGCCCGAAAGAGACCGTGGCGGCGTGGAAGCTCGCGTCGGGGAAAGGCAGATTGAGGGCGTCGGCGTTGAGGACGGACGGCTCCGGGAGTGCCCTGCCATCCCCGCTGGCTCCGATCGCCCGAGGAGTCGACCGGCTGGCGGCCGCGAACTTGGGCGCGGCCAAGGCCAGCATCGGCAGGCAGAAATCGGCGGCAACGATCTCGATCCCCGGACGGCGCAGGGCGAGGGCCTGGTCGCCGGTGCCGCAGCAGAGATCGAGAACCCGCGAGCCCGGGGGCAGGACGAGGGCCCTGGCGAGCCTGCGGCGCCAGACCCGGTCGAGCGAGGCCGAAAGCAGGTGGTTGAGGAGATCGTAGCGCCGGGCGACGCGGCCGAACATCGCCCGGATCCGGGCGGCGTCCTTTTGCTTCAATTGCTCGACTGGGGTAACGTCTGCGAGGACTTCCGGCCCGTTTTGCGGCATGATTGCCGGGAAGTCTATCGTGGGGCCGGGCCGTCCTCGAGGCGCTGAGGCTGCGGGTCGGTCTCTTCCGCCGCAGGCTTGACAGCCAAGTGGCCGATCTTTATGATTTCAGGCTCTCTGCGCTGAAGTGCCGGATCCGATCCAGCCCAGCAGACCCGCAGAACCGATTCCTCCGCTAGTCGCTGGAGAAACCGTCTGGAGAAGATGAAATGAAGAGTACTGTGAGCCCCAAGCCGGCTGAGATCGAGCGCCAGTGGTTCGTCATCGACGGCGCCAACGTGCCCGTCGGACGCCTCTCCTCGACCATCGCCAAGTTGTTGATGGGTAAGGGGAAGCCGTTCTGGGCCCCGCACGTCGACTGCGGCGATTTCGTCATCGTTCTGAATGCCGAGAAGGTCCACCTCTCGGGCACCAAGGAAGAGACCAAGGTCTACTACCGTCATACGACGACGCAGCCCGGCAGCTTGAAGTCCCCCAAGGCCTTCGAAGTCCGCGCCAAGCATCCGACGCGGATCGTCGAGTCGGCGGTGTTCGGCATGCTTCCCAAGACCAAACTCGGGCGCAAGATCCGGAAGAAGCTGAAGGTCTACGCCGGCGCGGAGCATCCGCACCAGGCGCAGAAGCCGTCGGCGTTCGACCTTGCTTCGGTAAAGATGTAGGAGGAGTGAACAAGTGAACCAGGTGCAACCCACCCCATCCACCCAGCCGGTCCAGCCCACCCAGTACTACGGTACCGGCCGCCGCAAGACCTCGACCGCCCGTGTCTTCATGCGCCCCGGCGCCGGTGGACTGGAAGTCAACGGCCGCACCCTCGACGGCTACTTTCCCAACCCGGTGTTGCGGATGGTCGTGCAGCAGCCGCTCGTCCTGACCGAGACGGGGGAGAAGTTCGACATCTTCGTCACCGTCGAAGGCGGCGGCAACTCCGGCCAGGCGGGTGCGATCCGGCATGGCATCAGCCGCGCCCTCCTCGTGTTCGACATCGCGCTGCGCGACCGGCTGAAGAGCGCCGGCCTCCTGACCCGCGATCCCCGCAAGAAGGAACGCAAGAAGTACGGTCAGAAGGGCGCTCGTGCGCGCTTCCAGTTCAGCAAGCGTTGATCAGCTGAGCGCGGCATTGCATCAGATGACGTTCAGCCTGGTTTTCAGACAGATCTAAGGAGAGAGATTCGTGGTCGAAATTTCGATGCAAGAGCTGCTCGAGGCGGGGGTCCACTTCGGCCACCAGACCCGGCGTTGGAACCCGAAGATGAAGCCTTACATCTTCGGCAAGCGCAACGGGATCTACATCATCGATCTGGCGAAGACCCTGAAGCAGTTCCGCGAGGCGGCCGAGTTCGTCTACCGGCTCGGGCAGGAGGGTCGCCGGCTGCTGTTCGTCGGCACCAAGCGCCAGGCCCAGGACGCGGTCGCCGAAGAGGCGCGACGTTGCGGTCAGTACTTCGTGACCCACCGCTGGCTGGGTGGCACGTTGACCAACTTCGTCACCATCCGCCAGTCGGTCGATCGTCTGCTCGAGATCGAGGCCCGGCTGGCCGAAGAGGGCGGCGTCACCACCAAGAAGGAGCGCCTGCGGTTCGACCGCGAGCGCGAGCGGATGAACCGCAACCTCGAGGGCGTGCGCGATCTCGAAGCCCTTCCGGATGCGATCTTCGTGGTCGATCCCAAGAAGGAAGCGATCGCAGTCGCGGAAGCCAACAAGCTCGGCATCCCGGTCATCGGCATCGTCGACACGAACTGCGATCCGGAGCTCATCGACTACGTCATTCCGGGCAACGACGACGCGATCCGCACCATCCGGCTCTTCCTCTCCCGTATCGCCGATTCCTACATGGCCGGGGCGAACGCCCTGCAGCAGGAGATGATGGTCGAGGCCAAGGACGCTCCAGAGGTCCCCGGAGTCGGGATGTCCGCCAAGGATGGCGACCTGGCAGCTCCGGTAGCCTGACGCCGGCACCGATCGACGCAAGCAGGACAAATCAATAACGGCTCGGCGGGCGACAGGCGTATTGCCCGAACTCAAGGGTCAGTCGATGGCAGAGGACTCGCCGATCGCCTGACCCTTTGTCTTGCCCGCCGGCGAGAAAAGAGAGAATCGACATGCAGATTACGGCCCAGATGGTCAAAGAGCTCCGCGAGCGCACCGGCGCGGGGATGATGGACTGCAAGAACGCGCTGGCGGAGACCGGCGGCAACTTCGAGCAGGCCGTGGACACGCTGCGCAAGAAGGGTCTCGCGGCGGCCGCGAAGCGCTCCGGCCGCGTCGCCGCGGAGGGGCTCGTCTCCTCCTACATCCACGCCGGCGGCAAGATCGGCGTGCTGATCGAGGTCAACTGCGAGACCGACTTCGTGGCGCGCACCGACGAGTTCCAGGAGCTCGTGCGCGACATCGCGATGCACATCGCAGCGGCCGAGCCGCGCTATGTCGAGCGCGCCGAGGTGACCGCCGAGATCCTCGACCGTGAGAAGGCCATCTACCGCGATCAGGCGCTCGAATCCGGGAAGCCGCCGGCCGTCGTCGAGAAGATCGTCGAGGGCAAGATGGAGAAGTTCTACGCCGAGGCGGTGCTCCTCGAGCAGCCGTTCGTCAAGGACACCGACACCACGATCGGCCAGATGATCACCGCCAAGGTCGCGAAGATCGGCGAGAACATCAAGGTCCGGCGTTTCGCCCGCTTCAAGCTCGGCGAGGGTATCGAGAAGGTCGAGAAGGACTTCGCCGCCGAAGTCGCCGGCATGACGCAGGGCTGACCCCGCGTCATGGCCGACTCTCCTGGATCGCGTCCAGCGTACAAGCGGGTTCTGCTCAAGCTCTCCGGAGAGGCCCTCATGGGCACGCAGAGCTTCGGCATCGACGCCGGGGTGGTCTCGGGGATCGCCAACGAGATCGCCGAGGTCCATCGCCTCGGCGTCGAGCTCGCGATCGTGATCGGTGGCGGCAACATCATCCGTGGCGTGGCGGCCTCGCAGCAGGGCATCGACCGGGTGACCGGCGACAACATGGGGATGCTCGCCACGGTGATCAACGCCCTGGCGCTCCAGGACGCGCTCGAGAAGTGCTCCGTCCCGACCCGCGTGCAGACTGCGATCGAGATTCGCTCGGTGGCCGAGCCGTTCATCCGGCGGCGGGCGATACGGCACCTCGAAAAGGGGCGTGCGGTGATCTTCGCCGGTGGCACCGGGAATCCGTTCTTCACCACCGATTCGGCGGCGGCGCTGCGCGCCAACGAGATCCACGCCGACATCCTGCTCAAGGGGACGCGCGTCGACGGCGTCTACACCGCCGATCCGCGCCTCGATCCGGCGGCGAAGCTCCTCTCCGAGGTGACCTACCAGCAGGTGCTGGAGCGCGATCTGCGGTTCATGGATGCCGCGGCGATCAGCCTCTGCCGCGACAACGGAGTGCCGATCGGTATCTTCAATCTCACCCACGAAGGCAACATCCGTCGCGTGGTTTGTGGCGAGCGCGTCGGCTCGATCGTCCACAAGACGGCGACCGGCGAGCGCGCGAATTGACTCTGGCGGCGTTGCCGGGGATGATCGACCCCGGGGCCCAAAACCACGGGGATCCGCGGTGAACCAGGTGCCCCGCGAGCGCACGAGGAGGATCGGATGAAGGCGATTCACCAGGAAGCCGAAACGAAGATGAAGCTGGCGGTCGAGCACATGCATGCCGAGCTCAAGCGGCTGCGGACGGGCCGTGCGACGCTCGGGCTCCTCGACGGGGTGACCGTCGACTACTTTGGCACGCCGACGCCATTGAAGCAGGTCGCCACGCTGACCGTGGTCGACGCGACGATGCTGATGGCGCAGCCCTGGGACGCCAAGCAGATCCCGGCGATCGAACGGGCGCTGCAGAAGTCGGACTTGGGGCTCAATCCGATGAGCGACGGCAAGACCGTGCGGATCCCGATTCCGCAGCCGACCGAGGAGCGCCGCAAGGAGCTCGTCAAGAAGGCGCACGAGATCGCCGAGCACGCCCGCACCGGCATCCGCGCGGCGCGGCGCGAGGCGAACGACAAGCTGAAGAAGCTCGAGAAGGAGCACGAGCTCGGGCAGGACGACGAACGCCGTGCCCTGGAAGAGATCCAGAAGCTCCACGACCGCGAGATCGACGAGGTCGCGAAGGTCCTCGAGCACAAGGAAAAAGACATCATGACGGTCTGAGGCGGACGGTCCGGGGCTCGATATGGACCGGTCCGGCAGCACGCTGCACACCCGCCTCGTACCAGCCGCCCGCGTGCACGCCGTGGTTCCCGCGGCGGGACGCGGGCTTCGTTTTGGCGGCACACTCTCCAAGCAGTTCGAATCGATCGCCGGCCGGCCGCTCCTCGCCTGGACGGTCGAACGGCTGCTCGCCGCCGGCGTCGACTCGGTGACCGTCGCCCTGCCCAGTGATGTCGCCGTGGCGCCGCCCGACTGGCTCGCCGATCCCCGGATCTGCACCGTTGCCGGCGGGGACAGCCGGCAGGAATCGGTCACGGCGGCGCTCGCCGCGTCGCCGGCGGAGGGTCGCGACCTGGTGCTGGTCCACGATGGCGCGCGCCCGGCGCTCGCCGCCGCGGATCTCCTGGCCGTCTGTCAGGCGGCGTTGTCGGCGGATGGGGCAGTGCTCGGCCGGGGCGCTTCCGACACGCTCAAACTTGTCGAACAAGGGGTGATCGTGGGAACCGTCGATCGCAGTCGGGTTTTTCGCGCCGAGACGCCGCAGGTGTTCCGCCGCGAGCTCCTCGAGCGCGCCATCGAGGCCGCCCTCGCGGTCGGCTTCACCGCCACCGACGAGGCCTCGCTGGTGGAGCGTTTCCCGGGCATGCGAGTCCTCGCCGTCGAGGCCGTGGCGCCCAATCCGAAGCTCACGACTCCAGCCGACCTGCCGCTGGTGCGCGCGCTCCTCGAAGGCTTCGGCGCTCTGCCGGACTCGTCGGGAGCCGGGCGGTGAAGCTGCGCATCGGGCAGGGTTACGACATCCATCGCCTGGTTCCGGGAAGAAAGCTCATGCTCGGCGGGGAGGAGATCCCGTTCGATCTCGGGCTCGACGGGCACAGCGACGCCGACGTGCTGCTGCACGCCCTGGGCGACGCGCTGCTCGGCGCCGCGAGCCTCGGCGATCTCGGGCGGCATTTTCCGCCGGGAGAGGAGCGCTGGCGCGGCGCCTCGAGCGTCGATCTGCTCGAGCGCATCGTGGCGCTGGTGCGGGAGAAGGGACTCAGGGTCGTCAACTGCGACCTGACGCTGGTCGCCGAAGCGCCGAAGCTGGCGCCGTACCGCGAGAAGATCATCGAACGCATCGCCCGCGTCCTGGGCACCGAGGAGAACGCCGTGGGATTGAAGGCGACGACGAACGAAGGTCTGGGCGCGATCGGGCGCGGCGAAGGGATGGCGGCCTTCGCGGTGGTGTTGCTGACGTCGGTGGAAGCCTGAGAATGGCCGCCACCACGCGCATCTTCGGATTTCATCCGGTGCACGAGGCGCTGCTGCACCGGGCGCACGAGGTGCGCCGGGTCTGGATCCTCGCCGCCCGCCAGGGGACCCGCCGCCGTGAGGTGGAGAAGCTCTGCACGGCGGCCGGCGTCGAGTTCGCGAGCGCGGCGCCCTCCGATCCGGTCTGGCTCGGCGGCGCGGTGCACAACGGCTTCGCAGCCGAGCTCGCGCATCAGCCAGGGGGGATGGCGTCGGCGGGGACCACAACCGGAGGCAGTCCCGGCGCCGGCGCCGAACGCGGTGACGCGAGCTTCGTCGTCCTCGCCGAGGACATCCAGGATCCGCGCAATCTCGGTGCGCTGCTGCGCGTCTGCGAAGGGGCAGGCGTCGGCCGGGTGCTGGTTCGCGACCGCGGTTCGGCGCCGCTCTCGGCAACGGCGGTCAAGACGTCCGCCGGGGCTTCGGAGTGGCTCACGGTCGAGCGCATCGGCAGCTCCGCGCAGCGCCTCGAGCAGTTGAAGAAGGAGGGCTACTGGATCTACGGCCTGGCGGCCGGCGGCGAGGTGCCGTGGAGCGTCGATCTCACCGGCCCGGTAGTGCTCTGCGTCGGCGGCGAAGAGGACGGCCTGCGCCAGCTGACCCAGGAGCGCTGCGACCGCCTCATCGGCCTGCCGATGCAGGGCCACGTCAGCTCGCTCAACCTCGCGACGGCCGCTGCGGCCGTGCTCTACGACGCGGTCCGTCAGCGCACGACCGGCAAGAAAGGGCGCTGAAACACCCGGCGCTGCACGGACCTGTCGCAAATCGACGGAGCTCCGGCGATTCGCGGAAGCTCGGAGCGGCCCTCCGACCACCGCGCGGCTTGTCAGAAGGGCCTTAAAACCACTAGACTCCGCGAGCGGTCCGGCCAGAAAAGTGGATCGGTTCGGAGGATCCGCCGGGAGGGTCGCAAAACCTTGCCGGCATAGCTCAGGGGTAGAGCAACCGCCTTGTAAGCGGTAGGTCCTCGGTTCAATTCCGAGTGCCGGCTCCATTCGCACGACCCGGAA
>JAGPDF010000058.1 GCA_018057705.1 Thermoanaerobaculia bacterium
GCAGGGGCGACGACCAGCGTGATCAGCGGCGGGTGTTCCGGCTCCTCGCCGCGCAGCCGCTTCCAGCCGTCGCGGACCGAGGCGACGAAACGCCGGAAGAAGGTCGACCGGGGCGCTTCGCCGGTGACGTAGAGCTGCCAGCCGTTGTCGAGCGTCGCGCGGTAGGACGACGGAATCATCGTCTCGTCCGGCTTCTTCGGCGCCGGGGTCGCGGCCCCGGCGGGCGCGGCGGGTGCCGGCTCTTCCTTCTCCTCTTCTTCCGAGTAGGGCCTGAGCTCGACCGGTGCGATCGTCTCGCGGTCGGTGTCGCCCGGCCCCTGGGTGACCTTCCACAGCGTCGGCGCGGAGAGCTCGGGGCTCTCCGCCTTCGAAAAGAGCGGCTCGAATTCGAGCAGCAGGAGGGCATCGATCGCGACGCGCTCGAGGACCATGGCCCGCGACTTGATGTCGAGGTGGCGGGCGGAGGGGTCGAGCACGAGGTAGATCTTCGGCTCACGCGCCAGCGCAGTCTCGAACTCGACGGTGCGCAAACGGACGAGCGCGGCGCGGTCGGGCGCTGCTGCCGGAGTCTGCGCCGGGAGACCACCGGCGAGCGCCAGCGCCAGGGCGCAGGCCGCGCAAGCCGCCTGCAACCTAGAAGAGATAGACGCGCGCATTGGTCGGGACGGTGTCATAGACGAACTTCAGGTCCTCGTCGCCGAGCCGGATGCAGCCGTGCGTCACCCGCTTGCCGAGCAGCGTCTTGAAGATGGTGCCGTGGATGATGTACCCGTCGCGCATGTAGAGCCCGTAGTCGCCGAGCGAGAAATCGTCGACCCGGTCGCGTGCGTTCTTGGGCGGCAGGTAGCCCTCTTCGATGAACGCCCAGTCGGGCTTGATCCACAGCGGGTTCTTCTGCTTGCGGAGGATCCGGAACTCGCCCTGCGGCGTGTCGAAGAACCACTCCCTGCCGTCGCGGGGATCGCGCAGACGAATGCCCGAGCCGGTGGAGCAGAGGGCGTCCCGCAGGAGCTCGCCACCGCGGTAGACCCGCAGCCGGTTGTGGTGGGTGTCGACGACGACGTAGACATCCTTCGGGGGCAGCGCCGCCAGGCGGGTGGCGAGCTTCTCGGCCTTCACCGCGGGATCGCCCTTGACCTTCGACGGGTCGGGCAGCTCGAGCCGGGTAGCGAAGTCGTGGGCGGTGTAGGCGCCGCCGTAGCGCGCCAGGCCGAGCGCCGTTCCGGTCCCGACGATGCCTAAGGCCAGCACCAGGACTCCGAGGAGGCGCAGCCAGCGCCAGCTGCGGCCGGGGGGCGGGGGTGGTGGCGGCGCCGGGAGAGTGCGCTCACGGGGTTCGTAGCCCATTGGAGGCGTCGGATTCGAGATCACGGAGGGGATCCTATCTAGAAGGTGCCTACGATCGTCACCGGCGTCCCCACCCGGGAGCGCGCGAAGACTTTGTCCATGTCGCGATCGGTGAGCGCGACGCAGCCGTCGGTCCAGTCCCGGCCCTGCCCGCCGTCGCCGTGGATCTCGATCAGATTGCCGATTCCGGCGCGCAGCGGGACCTGGCCCGACTTCTTCCCGAAGGCGTAGCGGGCGCGATCCTCGGCATTCGGATAGTCGATGAGCAGAGCCTTGTAGTACTTCGTCCGACCCGGGCCGCGCGCCTCGGTCACCCGGTAGCGCCCCTCGGGGGTGGCCTGGTCCCCTGAGTGCAGCTTCTGCTTCAGCCCCTTGGAGCCGAGCTCGGCGTCGAAGGTGGCGATGCGGTTGCCCGCGGAATAGACGTGGAGCTTGCGCTTCAGCTTGTCGACGATCAGCGCCGTCCCTCCCTCGGCCTTCGAGCGCGCGATGGTCTCGTTGACCATCTGCTTCCACCTGCGAAGGTTCTTCGCCTCGGCGAAGCGCGAGTGCAGCGAGTCGAAGCTGGTGCGGACGACGCTGTTGAAGGCGCGCGCGGCTTCGGCCTCCTCGAGTGCTCGATCGAAGGCGCCCTGGCTGGCGAAGTGCTGGGCGAGCTCCCATTTGAGGCTGGCCTGCTTGGCGGCGGAGATTTCGCGCCTGCCGACCCCGGCCTCGTTCGACTCCACAATGGCGCGCCGAACGTCGGCGGCGAGTCCGGGGGCGAGCTCGAGCCAGCGCTTCTCGCTGGCGTTCTCCCGCGTCCGCAGGTCCGCGAGCGAGGCGCGAGCGGTCGCGAGAACCCGCAGCCAGGAGGTCTCGATCCGGCCGGGACTCCGATCCCAGACCGGGGCGGAGAGCTCGTCGGCGGTGATCACCTCGGCCTGGGCGATCAGGCGGTCCACCTGGCGGGCTGCGGCGGGCATCGGTGCCCGCAGTGCGCTCGCGGCGCGAAAGGCGGCGGCGCGTGAGGTGGTCGGGTCGAAGGGTCGGGCGGCGCTCTGCGGAATCGCCGACGGCAAGACGAAGGCGACGAAGAGGGCCGTCGCCCCGAAAAGAAACGACCGGCGACGGAAACCCGTAGCCGGTCGTTTGATACGGAGACGAAAAGCTATTAGCACTTAATCTTGACTTTGGCGCCCTGGAGGTCGGTGACCAGCGTGTCGGCCGAGCTCTTGAGCGAATCCGCCTGGGCCTTCGCGCCGAGGTAATCCTCGGAAGCGATCGCGCTCTCGATGCCACCCACCTGCGCGGCGAGACCGTCGTAGTTGCCCTTCATCATCTCCATGTCCTTCTTGAAGTCCTTGGGCTGACGCTTGCACTTGCCGAGGTCGGCCATCGCGGTGTTGGCGGCGTCGAGCGCGGCCTTGGCAGCGGTGAGACCGTCGTTCGCGGCGGTCTTGGCGGCTTCCTTGGCGGCGGCTGCGCCGTCCTTCGCCTCGGTGATGGCCTGGTTGGCCGCGGCGATGAGCTCCTTCGACTTGGTGTAGGAGCGGAACAGCGCGAACTTGTTCGCCTGCGCCTCGGTCTCGGCGTTCACGGCGTTCACAGCCTGCTGGGCCTTGTTCCAGCCGTCAGCGGCGTACTTCGACGCATCGGCTTCGACCGAGGCGAGCGAGGCCTTGACGGCGTCGATCTCGACCTGCGGCGGCTTCGCGCAGCCGGTGGCCAAGGTCATGGCGAATACGGCGACTCCCAACAGTGCCAGCTTCGAGTTACGCATGATTTTGAATCCCTCCTGAGGCAGTTGCTAAGTTTTATGTTGCTGTGGGTTTCCGGCGGTTCGGACTTGGCGCATCGGGCGGAACAGTCCCCGAAACTGGACCTCCCTGCCTGCTGCGGACGAAGGGAGAATAGCACAAAAGGCGCACCTGCGCAGCGATCAGGCCCCCGAAAGCGCCGCTCTCGAGAGCAGATCCCGGGCCCTGGCCGCAAGGACTTCGGGGGTGAAGCCGAAATGCCGGGCGAGGTCCTCGGCGGGAGCCGAAGCCCCGAACCCCTCCATAGCGAGAATCGTGCCATGAAGCCCGACGAAGCGCTCCCAGCCGAGCGGCGAGGCGGCTTCGACCGCCAGTCGGGTGGGAATGCCCGCCGGCAGTACCGATTCGCGGTAGCCAGCATCCTGCTGCGCGAAGAGCTCCCAGGAGGGCAGAGAAACGAGCCGGACTCGCCGGCCTTCCGCCTCCAGAAGCTCGAGGCCCGCCATCGCCAGAGAAACCTCGGAACCGGTAGCGATGAGCAGGAGCTCCGGTTCGCCGCCGGGTGTTTCGTAGAGGACGTAGCCCCCCCGGCGGACTCCGGCGCCGGCGCGTTCGGCGCTCGCCGGGAGAATCGGCAGCTTCTGCCGGCTGAGGGCGAGCACCGTAGGGCCGTCTGTCCGCTCGATCGCCACCTGCCAGGCGGCGACGGTTTCGCAGGCGTCCGAAGGACGCAGGACGACGAGCCCCGGAATGGCGCGGAGCGACGCCAGCTGATCGATCGGCTGGTGGGTCGGGCCGTCTTCGCCGAGAAAGATCGAATCGTGAGTGAAGACGTAGATGACCGGCTGCCGCATGAGGGCCGCCAGGCGGATCGACGGCCGCATGTAGTCGGAGAAAATCAGGAAGGTCCCGCCGTAGGGCCGGAAGAGGCCGGTGAGCGCGAGGCCCGACAGAATGGCGCCCATGGCGTGTTCGCGTACCCCGAAGCGCAGGTTCCGGCCCGCGGGCGCGGCCGAGGAGAAGCTCTCTTCGCCGGCGAGCAGCGTGTTGTTCGACTCCGCGAGGTCGGCCGAGCCGCCGAGGAGCTCGGGCAGAACGGGCGCGATCGCCTGCAGGACCTTCCCCGAGACGGCGCGGGTGGCGAGCGCTTTGTCGGCCGCCGTGTAACGCGGCAGGGCTGCCTCCCAGGCCTCCGGAAGGGCGCGCGTGCTGCGGCGCTCGAGCTCGGCCGCGAGGTCCGGCTCGGACGCAGCGAAGCGGACGCGACGCTCGTCCCAGGCGCGCGAGGCCGCCGCTCCGCGGCCGGCGGCGGCGGCGAACGACGCGCGCGCCTCGGGGGGGATCAGAAAGGCCGGTTCGGCCGGCCAGCCGAGCGCTGCCTTGGTCAGCCGGGTCTCCTCGGCGCCGAGCGGGGCGCCGTGGGAGTCGGCGCTGTCCTGCTTGTTCGGGCTGCCGAAGCCGATGTGGGTGCGCACGACGATCAGGGTCGGGCGCCGGCTTTCCGTCTCGGCGGCGGCCATGGCTGCGCCGAGCGCCGCAAGATCGTTGCCGTCGACGACTTCGATCACGTTCCAACCATAGGCCGCGAAGCGGCGATCGACCTGTTCGGTGAAGGCGAGATCGGTCGAGCCGTCGATCGAAATGCGGTTCGAATCGTAGAGCACCTTGAGGCTGCCGAGTCGCAGATGCCCGGCGAGTGAGGCCGCTTCGCTGGCGACGCCCTCCATGAGATCGCCATCGGAGGCCAGGACCCAGGTGCGGTAGTCGAAGAGCGGCTTGCCACCCTCCGCGAAGCGCGCCGCGAGCTGCTCGCGCGCGACCGCCATGCCGACGGCGGTAGCGAAGCCCTGGCCGAGTGGGCCGGTCGTCGTCTCGACGCCCGGCGTGTGGCCGAATTCAGGATGCCCGGGGGTCTTCGAGTCGAGCTGTCGGAAGCGCTCGAGCTCGGCTACGGACAAGTCGTAGCCCGCTAGGTGCAGCAGGCTGTAGAGCAGAGCCGAGGCATGGCCGCACGACAGGACGAAGCGGTCGCGGTTCGGCCAGTGCGGATCGGCCGGGTCGTGGCGGAGGTACCGGGTCCAGAGGAGGTAGGCCATCGGCGCCTGGCCGAGCGGCGCGCCGGGGTGACCCGATTTCGCCTTCTCGACCATGTCGACGGCGAGGAAACGCAGCGTGTTGATCGCGAGCTGGTCGACGGCGCCGGTTTCGCGCAGAGAAGTGCTGGGCATAAGGGGGGAAGTCTATTCGATGCTTTGGGGGTGGGGGCACTCCGGCACTCGGGATCCAAAGCGGGAAATTCGTGACAGTTACCTATTTCCCTTTCCGACCGCCGCGAGAGTCCCGGCTCGCAGCGTCAGGAAATAGGTAACTGTCACGAATTTCCCCGCCCACTTCGGATCCCGAGCGCCGGAGCGCCCCAGGCAAACGCTTCCTTGCAGCTGCTTCTCTCAGCTCTACCGACGAGGGGTGGCTGGCGAGAGTTGGGGACATATTGCGGCCGCTCGAGAGCTCAGGAAGCCCGCGGGCGGTTCAGCCGCTATGTGTCCCCTGCTCGCAGCGCTTTGACTCCACCGCCCGCAAGCCCGTAAGATCCGCGGGCCTAGTCTGGCGCGCGGAGAGGTGGCCGAGTGGCTTAAGGCAACGGTTTGCTAAACCGTCATACGGGGTCAACCTGTATCGAGGGTTCGAATCCCTCCCTCTCCGCCAATTCTCCGAGCTCCGCCCGACGGCGATCGAGATGAGGACGTCGAGCGCGCTCCATGCCCTGAAAAGAGCCCGGCCGTGACCCTCTCCGCTCCGCCTTCGGCAGCTCCCCGCGTCCGCTTCGCTCCCTCGCCCACCGGCTACCTGCACATCGGCGGGGTGAGGACAGCGCTCTTCAACTGGCTCTTCGCCCGCCACCACGGCGGCAAGTTCATCCTGCGGGTCGACGACACCGACACGCAGAGGAATCTCGCCGACGCGCTGGCGCCGATCCTCGACGGCTTCCGTTGGCTGGGGATCGACTGGGACGAGGGCGCCGAGGTCGGCGGTCCGCACGCCCCCTACTACCAGTCCGAGCGTCTGGCGCTCTACCAGAAGGCGGTCGAGAAGCTCCTCGCCGGCGGCTTCGCTTACCGCGACTATGCGCGGCCCGAGGAGACGCAGGCCGAGCGCGCCGAGGCCGAGGCCGCGAAACGCCCCTATGTCGCGAGCCGCCGTTGGGCGGCCGAGTCGGATGCCGACCGGGCGCGATTCGAAGCCGAGGGACGGACCTCCGCAGTGCGGCTCAGGATGCCGCGCGAGGGGGTCTGCCGGATCGACGACAGCGTGCGTGGCACGGTCGAGAGTGAGTGGTCCGCCGAGGCCGACCACGTCATCCAGCGCGCCGACGGCACCTGCCTCTACCACCTCGCAAGCGTCGTCGACGACGTCGAAATGGCGATTACCCACGTCATCCGCGCCGAGGAGCATCTGCCCAACACCCCGCGCCAGATTTTCATCTTCGAAGGACTGGGCGCGCCCCTCCCGCAGTTCGCCCATCTTCCGGTCGTGGCCGAGCCGGGGAGCCGCGTCAAGCTCTCGAAGCGCAAACTCGACAAGTACCTGAAGAACCCGGAGTTCGCCGAGCTCTACCAGCACGGCCGCCGGATCGCCGACCGGCTCGGCCTCGAAGTCTCGCCCGAGACCTTCAATCCGGTGATCACCGACTTCTACCGCATCGCCGGCTTCCTGCCCGAGGCGATCCTCAACTATCTACTGCTGCTCGGCTGGTCGCTCGACGACCGGACAGAGATGCTCACTCCCGCCGAGCAGATCGCGCACTTCTCGCTCGAACGGGTCAACAAGGCGGCGGCGAGCTTCGATCCGAAGAAGCTCGTCTCGTTCCAGGAGCGCTACATGCAGGCGCTGCCGGTCGAGGAGCGTCTGCGCCTCGTGCTGCCCTACGTCGAGCAGGCCGGCTGGATCCCGCCCCCCGCCTCCGAAGCCGACCGCGAGCGCGTGCGCGGCATCGTCGCGGCGGCCTCTGACCGCATCAAGGTCTCCGGCGACATCCTCGACTACGACGAGTTCTTCGTCGCTGACGAAGCGCTCGCCTACGACCCGAAGGCGTTCGACAAGCGGATCCGGGGGGCGGCCGGGGCACCGGAGCTCCTCGCCGAGCTGGCTGCCGCGATCGCGGCTTTGCCGGCGGACGCCGCCTTCGACGCCGCCGCGGTCGAGAAGCTCCTGACCGATTTCGTCGCCGGGCGCGGCCTCGGCCTGGGCGCGATCGTCCACGCGGTGCGCGTCGCGGTCGCCGGCAAGCCGGTCGGCTTCGGCCTGTTCGATATTCTTGCTCTGCTCGGGCGAGAGCGCGTTCTCGCCCGGCTGGCGCGGACCCTCCGCGTGCTCGAGGCGCCTGCGATTCCCCCGGAAGTGAGTTGATCCAAATGGGCAGACACTTCATCGCCGACATCGTCGAGGCCGACCTGGCCTCAGGGAAGCACACCAGCATCCAGACTCGCTTCCCGCCGGAACCCAACGGCTATCTGCATCTGGGTCACGCCAAGTCGATCTGCCTGAACTTCGGGCTCGCCGCCGAGCACGGCGGCCTCACGAACCTCCGTTTCGACGACACCAACCCGACGACCGAGGAGGACGAATACGTCCGCGCCATCCGCGAGGACGTGCGCTGGCTGGGCTTCGACTGGGGCGAGCGCGAGTTCTACGCCTCGGACTACTTCGAGCAGCTCTACGCCTGGGCCGAGCAGCTGATCGTCGCCGGCAAGGCGTTCGTCGACGACTCGTCGGCCGAGCAGATCAGCGCCCACCGCGGCGTCTGGACGGCGCCCGGCGAGGAGAGCCCGTACCGCGACCGGAGCGTCGAAGAGAACCTCGACCTCTTCCGGCGGATGCGCGCCGGCGAGTTCCCGGACGGCGCTCGTGTGCTGCGGGCGAAGATCGACATGACGTCGGGCAACATCAACCTGCGCGACCCCGTGATGTACCGCATCCTGCATGCGAGCCATCACCGGACCGGCGACACGTGGTGCATCTACCCGATGTATGACTGGGCGCACGGACAGTCCGATTCGCTCGAGATGATCACCCATTCGATCTGCACCCTCGAGTTCGAGGATCATCGCCCGCTCTACGACTGGTTCATCGAGGCGCTCGGCATCTATCCCCCGCGCCAGATCGAATTCGCGCGCCTGAACGTCACGCACACGGTGCTGTCGAAGAGGAAGCTCCTGCGGCTGGTGACCGAGAAGGCGGTCTCGGGCTGGGACGATCCGCGCATGCCCACCCTCGCCGGCATCCGGCGCCGCGGCATTCCTCCGGCCGCCCTGCGCGACTTCTGCGAGCGCATCGGGGTCACCAAGCAGGAGTCGGTGGTCGACTATCAGCTGCTCGAGCACTGCGTGCGCGAGGAGCTCAACAAGAGCGCCGAGCGCCGCATGGCGGTGCTCGATCCGGTCAAGATCACGCTCATCGACTACCCCGAGGGCAAAGTCGACGAGCTCGAAGCGGTCAACAACCCGGAGGATCCGGCGGCGGGCACCCGCCTGGTCCCGTTCTCGCGCGAGCTCTGGATCGATCGCGACGACTTCCTGGAGGATCCGCCGAAGAAGTTCTTCCGCCTCGCCCCGGGCCGCGAGGTGCGGCTGCGCTGGGCCTACATCATCCGCTGTGAAGAGGTGGTGAAGGACGCTACCGGCAGGATCGTCGAGTTGAAGTGCACCCACGACCCCGACTCGCGCGGCGGCACGCCCGCCGACGGCCGGAAGATCCAGGGCACGATCCACTGGGTCTCGGCGCAGCACGCCGTCGACGCCGAGGTGCGGATCTACGATCATCTGTTCGCGCAGGCCGACCCGGACGATGTGCCGGAGGGCGTCGACTTCCTGCAGACGGTGAACCCGAAGTCGCTCGAGATCCTCGAAGCGGTCAAGGTCGAGCCGTCGCTCGCCGCCCTCCCCCCCGGCACCCGGGTCCAGTTCGAGCGCACCGGCTACTTCGTCACCGACCAGAAGGACCACACCCCCGGCGAGAACGGCATCGGCCGCCCGGTCTTCAACCGCATCACCACTCTCCGCGACAGCTGGGCGAAGACGCAGAAACAGCCCTAGCTGGCAGCTCCCCGGAGATGCGAAGATCGGCGCCATGATGGACACCGCCGACATCGTCATCTGTGGGGCCGGGATCGGCGGCGTCGCCGTCGCCTATGAGCTCGCGGTGCGCCGCGGGCTCGGCAAGTCGCAGCGCATCGTGCTCGTCGATCCACTGCCGCCGCTCACCCTCACCAGCGACAAGTCGACCGAGTGCTACCGCAACTGGTGGCCGGGGCCGGGCACGACCATGGTCCGTTTCATGGACCGGAGCATCGATCTCCTCGAGGAGATGTCCGAGGCGAGCGGCGACCGCTTCGCGATGAACCGCAACGGCTACGCCTACTTCACCGCCGAGCCGGAGCGCGCCGCCGGGCTCGAGCGCACGGCACGCGAGATCTCGGCGCTCGGCGCCGGCGACCTGCGTATCCATCGCGGCGAGATGTCCGATCCGCTCTTCCCCGAGGCGCCCTACGACAAGCTCGATCCGTCGATCGGCGGCGCCGATCTCCTCCTCGATCCGCAGACGATTCAATGCCGCTACCCGTTTCTGAATCCGGCGACGATCGCGGCGCTCCTGCCGCGGCGCTGCGGCTGGCTCGCGGCGCAGCAGCTCGGCATGTGGATGCTCGAGCAGGCGCGGGATGCCGGGGTCGAGCTCGTCGAGGGTCGGCTGACGTCGGTCGACGTCGAGTCGGGCCGGGTCACCGGCGTCGAGATCGCCGGGCCGACCGGCTCGGTCGACAGGATCGCGACCGGCACGCTCGTCAACGCGGCCGGCCCACTCGCTCCGGAGGTCGGGCGACTCGCCGGGCTGGACCTGCCGCTTCTTAACGAGCTTCACGGCAAGATCTACCTCGAGGACTCCGAGCAGATCGTGCCGCGCGAGCTGCCGCTGATGATCTGGTGCGATCCGGTGACCCTCGATTGGGGGGAGGAGGAGCGCGCCGAACTCGCCGCCGATCCCGATCTCGCCCATCTCACCCGGCCGCTCCCGGGCGGGGTGCACTTCCGGCCGGAGGGCGGGCGCGACAGCCGGATGATCCTGCTGCTCTTCACCTACCACCTCGACGCCCTCGCCCCCGTCTGGCCGCCGAAGTTCGACCCCTGGTACCCGGAGGTGGCGCTGCGCGCGCTGGCCCGGATGGTGCCCGGCTTCGGCGTCTACCTGGGCGACCGGATGCGCCGCCCGTTCGTCGACGGCGGCTACTACTGCAAGACGAGCGAGAACCGGCTGCTGGTCGGCCCCACTCCGGTCGAGGGGTATCAACTCCTCTGCGGGCTTTCCGGCTACGGCATCATGGCCGCCGCCGCAGCGGCCGAGCTCCTGGGCGCCACCCTCACCGGCGGCACCCTGCCCGAATACGCCGCCGAGTTCCACCTCGACCGCTACGCCGACCCGGCCTACCAGGCCCGCCTCGCCCGCGGCGAGTTCGCCTCGGGTCAGCTTTAGAGGCGTTCCTCGGCTTCGAGGAAAAATTCGTGACAGTTACCCATTTCTCTAATGAGCGAACGACCCGTGGCCGCCACCCCAGCCGCGCAGAAAATGGTAACTGTCACGATTTTCCGGTGATGGGGGTCACTCTGGCACTCGGGATCCAAAGCGGGCTCCTATTTGAGGCGTGGTCGCCCACTTTGGATCCCGAGCGCCAGAGCGCCCCTGACGGACAGCCGCTTCTCTCCAAAGGAAGTGGGGGACACATTGCGGCCGCTCGGGAGCCCAGGCGGGCCACGGGCGCCGAAGCCGCTATGTGTCCCCGGAACCGCCGCGATACGGGCCAGACAGGACCCCGAGAGGAAGCGTTCGGATCGCCACAACGGACCTCTTCAGGAGCTTTGGGAACCTCTCGGAGCGGCCTCCAGCTTGACCCGACTCGCCCCCGCAGGCTAGTCTCTTCGGGCGTTTGGGACGTCGTTCAACGGTAGGACATGCGGCTCTGAACCGCAGAATCGGGGTTCGAATCCCTGCGTCCCAACCATCTTCCTTCCGGAAGTAACTTCTTGACTCATCACAACTTGAGCCGCTCATGACCGGGCCAGTGCCAGGGCCGTCGCCGGGCGCCCCGGAGGCTCCCCACGGGCTCTCGCAGCGTCTCGAGCGCGGCACCCGCACGGCCAAGCTCGGCCTGCTCGTCAACGCCTTCCTGGCGATCATCAAGCTCCTGGCCGGCATCTTCGGGCACTCCTACGCCCTGATCGCCGACGCGATCGAGTCGTCGGGCGACGTCTTCTCGTCGATTTTCGTCTGGCGGGGCCTCCGGGTCTCGGCGCGCTCGGCCGACGAGCGCTATCCGTTCGGCTACGGCAAGGCCGAGCCGATGGCCGCCGCAGCGGTCGGGCTGATGCTGGTCGTGGCGGCGGGCCTCATCACTTTCGAGTCGATCCAGGAGATCCGCTCGCCCCACCATTTGCCGGCGCCGTTCACGCTGATCGTGCTGCTCGGCGTGGTGGTGGTCAAGGAGACGCTCTTCCGCTCGGTCCTCGCGGTCGGCGCCCAGGTGCAGAGCGGCGCCGTGCGGGCCGACGCCTGGCACCACCGCTCGGACGCGATCACCTCCGCGGCGGCGGCCGTCGGCATCACGGTAGCGCTGTGGACGGGAATCCCCGAGGCCGACGACTGGGCGGCGCTGGTCGCGGCGGTGGTCATCGCCATCAACGGCGTGCTCATCCTGCGCCCGGCGCTCGAGGAGCTGATGGACCGCGCTCCCGAGCTCGCGGTCGTCGAGCGCATCGCTGCCGCGGCGACCGCGGTGCCGGGCGTCCTCGCGATCGAGAAGCTCCGGGCGCGCCGCGCGGGGCTCTCGCTCTATGTCGATCTCCATGTCCAGGCGGAGCCGACGCTGTCGCTGCACGACGCGCACATCCTCTCCGGCAGGGTGAAGTCGGCGATTCGCGCGGTGGAGCCGACGGTGATCGGAGTGCTCGTGCACATGGAGCCGTTCGAGGACTCGACCGCATCGTCCTGACTTACAAACAGCGTCGCGGTCGCCCCGGCTCCAGCCAGCGTTTGTGAGCGCCTCGGCGGTTCGTTCTACGCGAAGGCTAGCTGGATCAGGGTCTTCTGCTCGAGGGCATGGGCCTTGGCCGAGCCGGTCGCGGGGGAGGCGGAGGCCGAGCGCTTCACGGAGCGGACGCGCTTTCCCCGGGCGGTGTGATCGAGGAGCGGATCGACGAAGCTGAAGGCGCCCATGTTGGCCGGCTCCTCCTGCACCCAAAGGACTTCGCGCGCCGAGGCGTAGCGCTCGAGCTCGATCGCGAGCTCGGCTTCGGGGAACGGGTAGATCTGCTCGAGGCCGAGGATGGCGATGTCGGTGATGTGTCGCCGTTTGCGCTCGGCACGCAGCTCGTGGAGGATCTTGCCGGAGGCGAGGAGCAGGCGCCGGGCCTCGTGGACCTCGCGATCGCGCAGCAGGTTTTCGAAGCGTGGCCGCGCGAACGCCTCGACGGGCGACGCCGCGTCGGCGTTGCGCAGCATCGACTTCGGAGTGAAGACGACGAGGGGCTTGCGCCACTTGCGCAGCGCCTGCCGGCGCAGGAGGTGGAAGTACTGCGCCGAGGTCGAGGGCTGGCAGATCTGCATGTTGTCCTCGCCGGCGAGCTGCAGGTAGCGCTCGATGCGCGCCGAGGAGTGCTCGGGGCCCTGGCCCTCGAAGCCGTGCGGCAGCAGCAGCACCAGGCCGGAGAGCAGCTGCCACTTGTCCTCGGCGGCGGCGAGGAACTGGTCGATGACGATCTGGGCGCCGTTGGCGAAGTCGCCGAACTGGGCCTCCCAGAGCACCAGCGCCTCCGGGTAGTCGCGCGAGAAACCGTACTCGAAGCCCATCACGGCAGCCTCGGAGAGCATCGAGTCGTAGATCTCGAAGAACGCCCCGGCGTGCGCCATGGCGGCGAGCGGCAGGTGGATCGACTCGTTCTCGACGTCGATCAGCGCCGCATGCCGATGGTTGAACGTGCCGCGCCGGCTGTCCTGCCCCGAGAGACGCACGGGAATGCCGTTCTCGACGAGCGACGCGAAGGCGAGCGCTTCGGCCATCCCGTAGTCGATCGGCTTCTCGCCGGCCGACATCCGCCGGCGCTCGTCGAGGAGCTTCTCGACCTTGGGATGAAGATGGAAGCCGTGCGGCGTCGCCGTGATGCCGAGACCGAGGCGGTCGATATCGGCGGCCGGCAGACCGGTGTCGACCTCGAGCTTGGGCGAGTACGGTCCGCCGTGGAAACCCGCCCAGTAGCCCGGGAGCTCGCGCAGCACCGGCGCCTTGGTGAGCCCCATGGCCTCTTTCTGCGCCGCGATCAGGGTCTGCTTGTAGCTCTCGGCCGCCGCCTGGGCCTCCTCCGGCAAGACGCCGATGCGCTGGGCGTAGCTCTTCCAGAGTTGCGGCCGCTCCTTGATCCGGCGGTAGAGCAGCGGCTGAGTGACGGTCGGGTCATCGACTTCGCTGTGGCCGTAGCGGCGGTAGCCGATGAGGTCGATCACCACGTCGCTGCCGAAGGCGAACCGGTAGTCGACCGCGATGTTGGCGGCGCGAACGACCGCCTCCGGATCCTCGGCGTTGACGTGGAAGATCGGCACCGGCAGGCGGCGCGCGACGTCGGTCGCGTAGCGGGTCGAGTTGTAGGCCGCGGGCTCGGTGGTGAAGCCGATCAGGTTGTTGACCACGATCTGCAGCGCGCCACCGACCTCGAAGCCGTCGAGCGCGGCGAAGTTGAGCGTCTCGGCGGCGATCCCCTGGCCGGCGAAGGCCGAGTCGCCGTGCAGCAGCAGCGGCACGATCTTGCGGCCGGAGACGTCGCCGTCGCGGGTGAGCTTGGCGCGCATCCGCCCCATGGCGACCGAGCTCACGACTTCGAGGTGGCTCGGATTGGAGTTGAGATGAAGGCGGACCCGCTTGCCGCTGGGCGTCGTCAGCGTGCCGGTCGCGCCGAGGTGGTATTTGACATCGCCGGAGCCGAGGACGCTCCGCGGGTCGACGTCCTCGAAGCCGGCGAAGATCTCGACCGGCGTCCGGCCGACGACCTGGGTCATGACATTCAACCGCCCGCGGTGGCTCATGGCGATCATCGCCTGGTCGGCGCCGTCTTCGGCACACTCCTCGATCGCCGTGATGAGCAGCGGGATGAGCGCCGCGACGCCTTCGATCGAGAAGCGCTTCGAGCCGATGTAGCGTGTCTGGATCGTCTCCTCGAAGACTTCGGAGCGGACCAGCTGCTCGAGCAGCCGCTGCCGGTCGACAGACGGGGCCGGTGCCTCCATGCGCTCGGCGATCCAGGCGCGGCGCTCAGCCTCGGGAATGTGCATGAACTCGACCGCGAGCGTGCCGCAGTAGATCCGGCGCGCCGCCTCGGCCTCCTCACCACCCACCGCGAGCTCCGCCGGCCCGGCCGGCGGCAGCCGGCCGAGCGGATCGAGATCCGCCGCGAGATACCCCCAGCGCCGGAACGATTCCAGTATCCGCGACCCCTGCGTGCCCTGCGAAGTCCCCGTCGTCATGGACGAAGAATCATATCGCGCAGGCAGGCTCAGCTCGTCCCGGGCTTCGCGGCCGGCGCCCAGGAGCGGATGGTCGCTTCGCTGAAGCCGCGTACGACTTCGCCGCCGCGGACGAGGACCGGGACGCCGGAGCCGGGGGCGAGGCGGGACTTCTCGGCGGCGGCGCGCGGGTCGCTTTCGACGTCCCGCTCGACGAAGGCGATGCCGAGCGACTGCAGGAGCTGCCGGCTCTTGCGGCACCAGCCGCACCAGGTGGTCGAGTAGAGCGTCACGACTGGCGCCGGTGGCGCCGGCGCGGCGCCGAGCGCGTCGGCGCCGGCCCGATCCTCGATGTGTCCGACGTCGGCGTCGGTCAGCCGCAGCACGGGCGCCTTGGGTGGGGCGACGGTGGGGTCCGGCGCCGGGGCCGTGGCGAGCCCCTTCGGCGGGGTGGCCGGGGCGGTCGTGCGCGCGACATCGACCTCCTCGATACGCAGCGCGACGAGGCGGCCGGAGAGGTCGGTGTAGACCGCCCGCCGGCTCTCGAGCTTCACGGGGCCGCGGGTCTCGATCGTCTGCCCGTCCTGGAGCACGATCAAGTCGGCGGGTGCCGCCGCAGGGAACGCCAGAGTGACTCCGGCGAGCAGCAGGAGCGTGCGGCCGGCCTTCCGCCGGCTCACGGGATCACCCGCCGCGGCGCGGCGGTCGACGGATCGCCGGTATTCGGCGTGCCGGTCGGCTCGATGAGCAGAAGATGAACCTCTTCCGCCGCGACCGGGCGGTGCTCGACCCCCCGGGGGACCACGAAGAGCTCGCCCGGGCCGAGATGGACGTCCCGATCGCGGAGCTGAATCGTCAGATTCCCGGCCAGCACCAGAAAGCAGTCGTCGGTCTCGTCGTGCCTGTGCCAGACGAACTCCCCCTGGACCTTCGCCACCATGAGGTCGTTGCCGTTGTACTGCGCGACGACGCGCGGCTGCCAGTGCCCGGTGAAGGTGGCGAGGGCCCCTGCGAGGTTGACTTTGTCGTTCATGCCGGAGCTCCCGTGTTCCTGGACGTCGACCGCAGGGTCAGTGTGGGAGGTTGGCGTCCCAGCCGACGATGACGCTGGTCGGCTTGCCCGCCTCGGAGGTGGGGACCTGCGCCAGGAAGCGCTGGCCGTCGGGAGTCACGACGAACTTTCGCACCGAGTTGCCGGTCCCGATCGCCAGGGGAAAGAGAACCTCGGGGACGCCGGCGTCGAACTCAGCGCCCGCGGTGACGGCAACGTGCGACAGCTGGCCCTGGCCGTCGCGAAAGAAGATCTCGTTGCCGCCCCGGCTCCAGACCGGGAAGAAACCGCCGCCGGTCGAGAGCTGCCAGCGGCGGCCGGGGCCCGGAAACGGCTGGACGTAGATCTCGGCGACGCCGGACTCGTCCGACTGCAGGGCGAGCCAGCGGCCGTCGGGCGAGAGGTCGGCGCGGAACTCGGCGAAGCCCGGTGTCTCGGTGATCGGCGTGACGCGGTTGCCGGCCGAGAGGTCGAGCGCGAAGAGGTCGTAGGCGCCGCCCACCATTTTTGCGAAGACGAGCTGCTTCTCGTCGGGAGTTACCGCGAGCGCGGCCATGACGCCTTCGGCGGTGTGGAGCTCGGTCTCGCTTCCGACCGCGAGCGGCCGGACCATGAGCGTCGACTTGCCACCCTCCGCCTCGCGTCCGAAGTAGAGACGTTCGCCGTCGGGCGAGAAGAGCGGGGCGAAGTCGCCCACGGGAGCCGTCGTGAAGCGCGAGCTCACGCCGCGCCGCAGGTCGCGCAGCCAGATGTCGGGCTGGCCGCCCTCGCTGCGCTTGTCGAAGGCGAGCCAGCGCCCGTCGGGCGAGAAGGCGGGGTGACCGACGAGTCCACTCTCCACGGCAACGGTGTCGCGACCTCCCCGGCGGTCGAGGTAGGCCAGCTGCTCGCCGACGGCGCCCGAGGTGCGGAAGGCGAGGACGCCATCGAGCGAGGCCGAGAACTCGGCGAGTCCGACGGTGCTCACCGTCAGTCCGTCCGCCACCGGGATCGGCTCGCCGGAGACTTTGCCAGTGCCGGCGTCGAAGCGTTGTGCCACCAGCGTGGAATCGCGCACGAAGAGGAGCCAACCGGGCGGCGCGTATTCGGCGCGCGAGAGCCCCGGGACCACGCGCCGCCGGTCGGTGCCGTCGGCCTTCGCCATCCAGATGCCCTCGAGCTCCTCGCTGGAATCACCGGCGACGTAGAGGAAGCGCTCTCCCCCAGGCAGAAACTGCGGCCAGCCGAAGGTCATCCCGGCCTCGCCATCGCGGGCGGCGATGACCGGCTTCGGCACGCCGCCCGACGCCGGCACGCTCATGAGCGGCGCGGTTGCCGTGCCGTCGAAGAGGATGAGTCCCTGCTCGCTCCAGCTGCCGTCGGCGCCGTCGGCGTCGCAGATCTTCTGCGCCGGCCCGCCTTCGATCGGAATCTTGATCAGCTTGTCGGCGGAGAAATAGGCGAGGTAGCGGCTGTCCGGCGACCAGAAAGGCCGGCCGGCCGTCTTGACGTTCTCCGTCCCGGCGAGCGGACGGGCGACGCTCTCGTCGAGAGAGCGCAGCCAGATCTGGACCTTGCCGGCCTTGTCGCGGCCGTCGAAAGCAATATGGCGGCCGTCGGGCGAGACTTTCGGCGCGCCGACGACCATCAGATCGGCGGGTTGCGGCAGGTCGAAGCGCACGACGCGCGGCGCTGCCGGCGCGGGTGCGCCGATGCGGGCGACGAGCGCGAAGAGGGCGCCGCCGGCGAGCGCCGCGAGCGCCAACGCCGCCGCCACCTGCCAACGGGGCCGCTGCGCGACCGCCGTCCCCGAGCCCGTTCCAGGCTCGTCGACCTCGCCGCGCTGCACCTCCTCGATCATGATCCGGGCGTCGGCGATCGAGTGCAGCCGCTGCTGGGCGTCCTTGCGCAGGCAGCGTTCGAGGAGCCGCCGGATCCGTGCCGGCGTCGATGGCGGAAGCTGCGCCAGATCGGGCTCCTCCTTGAGCACCGAAGCCAGGGTGTCGGACACCGTCGGGCCGGCGAAGAGTGTGCGGCCGGAGAGCATCTCGAACAGCACGACGCCGAACGCCCAGACATCGGCGCGGCGGTCGGCGTTGGCGCCGCGCGCCTGCTCCGGGCTCATGTAGGCGGCGGTGCCGAGGATCACCCCCTGCATCGTCGCGCCGAGCGACAGGGTCGGCGAATGGGCGAGCTGCGACGCCGAGGAGCCCGAGCTGGTCATCGGATCGAGCGCCTTCGCGAGGCCGAAGTCGAGCACCTTCACCTTGCCGCCGGCGGTGAGCTTGACGTTCGCGGGTTTCAAGTCGCGATGGACGATCCCCTTCTCGTGCGCCTCTTCGAGCGCCTCGGCGATCTGGCGGGCGATCGTGAGCGCCTCTTCGAACGGGAGCTGCCCCTGCGCCAGACGTTCGCCGAGCGTCGGCCCCTCGACCAGTTCGAGGACCAGCGCCTTTCCGCCCCCGACCTCCTCGAGGCCGTAGATCGCCGCGATGTGCGGATGGTTGAGACTGGCCAGGACCTTCGCCTCGCGCTCGAAACGCGCCAGGCGCTCGGGATCGCTGGAGAAGGACTCCGGCAGGACCTTGATCGCGACCTCGCGCCCGAGCTTGGAATCCGTGGCGCGCCAGACCTCGCCCATGCCCCCCTCGCCCAGCTTGGCGGTGATCCGATAGTGCGCGAGCTCCGTCCCGATCATCAGCAGACCTCTTTCGCCGGCCTGGTGGCCGCAAGTGCGTAGAGCAGAGAAGTGAAGGGGATTCTAGCGAAGCGGCGCGGCCGCGCGCCGGTGAACCGTCGGCGAACCGCTATCATGCGACGCCATGCCTTCCGGCCGAGCCTTCGCTCTGCGTGCCCTCGCCTGCTGCGTCTGCCTTTTCAATTGGGGCGCGCTTGCGGCGCCGCTCGCCGCGGACGGCCCATTCGCCCTGCACACCCCGCCGCTTCTGGTCCCCGACGAGGCCGCCGGCTTGGGCCTCGCGCCCGAAGTGGCGGCGAAACTCTCGATCGATCCGCGCGGGGTCGTGACCGCCGTCGAGGTCCTCTCCATCACGCCGGCGAGTGACTACGACGCACTGTTTCGCGATCGCGTGGTCGAGACGTTCTCCTCCTGGCGCTTCGCGCCGGCGACCGAAAATGGCCGTCCGGTCGCGAGCACCCTCGACTGGCGGGTGCGCTTCCCGGCCAAGGCCGAGCTTGCGGAGGTGGTCTTCCAGACCCTCGCGCCGCTGGTCGGCGCCGACGCCGAGCAGCGCCGGGCGGCCGTCCTCGGTTTGCCCGTGGCCCACCGTCGCAAGCTTCTCGAAGCGGAGACGCGAACGGCGATCGGCTACCTCGACCCCAAGCGCGCCCGTGAGGCGGCGACGCCGCGCTTCGTCGTGCGCAGCGACGCCGACGAGGAGCGCGTCGCTGCGACGGTGGCCGGGAACCTCGAGGCGATCTTCAACGTCCTGGCCAGCGAGATTCTTCCGGGAATTGAGCTGCAGGCCGAGCCGTTCAAGGTCCAGGTCTTCGCCTTTCGCACCCAGGCGCAGTACCAGGCATTCATCGCCGCGAGCGCGCTGTTCGAGAACTCGGCAGGTTTCTACCACCCGGCCGGACTCATCGCCTTTCATCTCGAACAGTCGACCTCCGAATACGTGCTGAACATCCTTCTGCACGAAGCGACGCATGCCTTCGTCGATCGTCACATCCTTCGCCCGGGAGTCGCGCTGCCACGCTGGTTGGGCGAGGGCTTCGCCGAGTACGTCGGCAATTCGGCCATTCAGAAGGGACGCCTGAAGCCAGGCAAGACCTTCGCGCGGAAGTTCGCCTTCGAGGGCGGGCGGGTCGTGGCCTTTCAGACCGGCGCCGGCGAGCGGCTCGAAGATGCGCGAGAAGCCCTGCGCCGTGGTGAAGGTCTCGGAGTGAAGCAGATGCTCGAGGCTTCGCCAGAGATCTTCTACGGTGAGGATCGCGCCCTCTTCTACGCCTCCTCCTGGCTGCTGGTGCACTACCTCCGCGACGGCGGCACCGGTTGGTCCGCCGACCGCTTTCCGCAGCTGTTGCTCTATCTCGCCGAGGGCTATCCTCCGGGCGCCGCCTTCCGCACGCTCTACGGCGATCCGGAGGCGGCCGACGCGGCGTTCCGCCAGTACGTCAAGTCCTTCTGAGCGGGAAGTCAGCGCGGCTTGTTGAACAGCGCGCTCTCGCGCGCCGCGGCGGCCGCGTCGCCGAGTTGTTGATAGCAACTCGCCAGGTAGTAGTGGGCGTCGTGCTTGTCGGGCGAGAGCGCGAGGGTGCGCTGGAGCTCCGCCACTGCGTCGCGCCATTGGCCGAGGTGAAAGAGCGCAATCCCGCGCTTCCAGTGGCTCTCGGTGCGCTCGCCGTTGACCGCGATCGCCTCGGCGAAGGCGCGGGCGGACTCCTCCCAGCGTTCGAGCTTGAAGGCTGCGGTGCCGAGGTTGTACCAGGCCGATTCGGCGTAGTGGGTGTCGCCTAAACCCGGAGCCGCGCGGGCGAGGAGCTCCCGCGCTCCGGCGGCGTCACCGGCGCCCAGGAGGTCGCTGCCCTCTTCGAAGAGGGCCAGTGGGTCGCTCTCCTCCTGCCGCCGGGCGGCGTTCGCTGCCGCTGCGGCGGCGCGCTCCTCGGCGGTGCCGTAGAGGTGCAGCAGCACCTGCTGCGCCTCCTTGTCTTCAGGGGCGTAGACGAGCACGCGGCGGAAGAGCTTCGCCGCTTCGTCGTCGCGTCCGGCGTCGCGCAGCGCCCAGGCGGAGCTCGCGAGGAGGCTGGCGAATCCAGTGGGCGGAAGGCTGGAACTGGAGGGCAGGACGAGCGGCTTGCCGACCCCATCCGCGTTCGGCCGCTCGCGGGCCGCCAGCGTTTCGGGTGTCGGCGGCGGGGGCGCGAGGGCCTCCAGCTGGACGAGCATCTCGTCGTAGCGGCCGAGGTGAGCGAGCGCGCTGACGTAGTACATGCGCGCCGCGTCGGTCGCCTCGGGGTCGGCGATCATCGGCGCCAGGAGGTCGGCGGCGCTCTGCCAGCGTTTGTGTGCGAGGTCGTAGAGGAGCGCACGCCAGCGCAGGCCGTAGGTCGGTGCGACCTCGAGGAGTCGGTCGAGCGTCGCCCGTGCCGCTTCGTCCCGACCGAGCCGTTGCTCGAGGTCGGCGGAAACCTCGAGGATCTCGGCGAGCTCGGCCGGGGGCAGCGACGGTCCGCCGGGCGATCCAGCGGGCGGTCCGCCGGCGGCCAGGGTGCCGGCGACCCGGCTCCGGAGCGCAGCGAGGAGCCTTTCGTCGCCATCGGGCTCCTTCTCCTCGGCGCCGATGCGGGCCAGTTGGGTCAGGAGACCCTGGGGGAGCTCGGTCGCCGGATCGGCGAGGCGTTGGGCGAGGCGGTCCCGCAGCTCTTGCGCCCGCGCCGTGCTCTGTGGGTGCGCGCGCAGGAGATGCAGCAGGCCCGAGAGTGCCGGCAGCTCACATCCGGGAAGATCGATGGCGCCTTCGAGCACCTGGCGGGCCGCAGCTCTGCCAGCCGAGTCGCCACGGGCGTCGGCGATTCGGGCGTCGCGCACCGCCGCGACGCAGGCGATCGGCGGCAAGCCGCCGGTCGCTGCCGGATTGCCGGTCGTCTGGCCAAGCAGGGCGCCAGGAAAGGCCGTGAGGAGAACGCTC
The DNA here is from genome assembly GCA_018057705.1 of Thermoanaerobaculia bacterium. Classification (NCBI taxonomy): domain Bacteria; kingdom Pseudomonadati; phylum Acidobacteriota; class Thermoanaerobaculia; species Thermoanaerobaculia bacterium. Next base: position 21,306 of record JAGPDF010000058.1, read on the forward strand.
GTGCGGAGACGGCGCAGGACAGTAGGGTGCACTGGTGCATCCTAGCGGAGCGCCCGGGCTGCGTCGGCGCGGCCGGGCCGGTGCGCCGGTCAGGACTTCGTCTGGAGCATCGCGGCCATCCGCTGCTGGATCCCCAGCACAGCCTTGAGCGGCCGGATGAACACCTTGAAGTCGACGATCCGGCCGGCTTCGTCCCAGCGGATCATGTCGACGCCGTTGACGTACACGCCGTCGATCTCGACCTCGAACTCGAGCACGGCGTCGCGGTCGCCTTCGAGCTCGCGCACGTAGCGGAAGGACTCGTTGCCGAAAATCGCCACGGCGGCCCGGAGGTACTGCAGGGCGAGCGCCTTGCCGTGTTGCGGGGTGTGCACGACCGGCAAATGGAAAACCACCTCGTCGGCGAGCAGGGCGTCCAGCCCGCGTGGGTTGCGGGTGCGCACGAGCTCGTGCCAGGAGGCGAGGGGGGTCGGAATCGTCGCGCCCGCACCTGCAGAACGGTCCGCTTCACTCATGGCTTTCATCTCCCTGGACGGGAGCGTCGGGTATCCGGGCTCCGAGAGCGACGAGCGCCGCTTCGAGGGCGTCGCCGCCGGCGCTCGCCGCATCGCGCGCCAGGGAGACGGCGGTATCGCCGGTCGCCGAAACGCGATCGAGATCGGCACCATGGGCGACGAGCAGCTCGAGCATCTGAAGTCGCGGTCCGCCGGTAGCGGCCATGTCGGCGAGCCAGTGCAGCGCCGTGTAGCCGCGGTAGTCGTCCGGCGTCTCCGGATCGAGGCCGGAGTCGAGCGCACGCTCCAGCCTCTCGAGGTCGCCGCTGTAGGCGGCGAAGTGCAGTTCGGTCATGCCGCGCGCCCCGACTGCGGGGGTGAAGAGTTTCGGCTTGCGGAAAGTCGCCATCGGTCGGAAGTCTAGCCCCGCTGTGTTCGGAAACGGAGCCGGCCCCTCAGAGCCACCGACGAACGGAGCGCAGATACTCCGTGAAATCTGGACCGAACCTGGCGGAGAGAATCCGCTCCTCCGGCCCGATCTGCAACCGGTTCATCCACGCGACGAAGAGCGGCGGACCGGCGAGCGCGGCGGCGTTGGCGAGGAAGATCGCCCAACCGAGCAGCGCGAACAGCAGCCCGAGGTACATCGGATTTCTCGTCCAGCGGTAGACGCCATGCGAGACCACCACCGACGTCTTTTCGGGATGCTGCGGATGGACCGTCGTCCGGCTGCGCCGAAAAGCAGCGACGCCGGCGAGCGCGATCGCGATCCCCGTCGCGGCGAGCGCCGCCGCGGCGACCCCGCGCCCAGGCACGGCGACCGTCCACGCCGGCAGCACCCACGCCAGACCGTACATCGCGGCGGCAACCAGGGCGAAGAGCAACACCGGCGGCACCTTCAACTCGAGCGCCTTCATGTCGTCCCGTCTCGCCTTGCCGTCCGCTCAGACATGTCGGATCCACTCGCGGACGATTGCGGTGAGAGCGGTGCGCGCGGCTTCGATCTCGGCGCGGCAGCGGAACTCGAGCATCGCGCGGTCTTTGCCCAGCCACCGGAGCAGGCCAGCGGGGTCGGCGATCGCCAGTCCTCCCGCCGGCAGCTCCCGCGCCTTTGCGCCGAGATGCAGGATGAGGCCGACCGCGCCCTTGCCGCGCAGGTGGGTCGTCGCGAAGTACTCCGTCGTGCGGAAACTCGGCGCGTTCCACTTGATCCCCTCGGCGATCCCCGGGTCGACCGCGAGGACGATGCACCGCAGGAGCTCGACCTCGGGCTTGAACGGGTGATCGAGCTGGAGCATGAAGGCATCGACCGCCGCAGTGGAATCCGGCGACACGGACGCAGCGACACTCCCGGGATTCTTCGTGGGCATGGCGGCGGCCTTGCTACCAAGGGCGCGTGGCGTGAGCGCCCGGGCCGGATAGGGGCCGCGGGGTCCGTTTGACGGACAGGGGGGCGGGGCGTAGCCTGACGCGGTGGCCACTTCCCTTCGGCGCGGGCTCGCCCGGCTGATCGAACCGTATGTACTCTTCCCGACTTTCGCGCTCCTCGGGCTTTGCGGTCTTTGGGGTGCGACCTACCTGCTCTTGCGGGCCGAGCGCAGCAATGTCGAGCGCGCTGCCCTCGCTTCGACTCGCGAGCTCGCCGAGACCTACGAAGCGCAGGTGGTCCGCGCCGTGCGCGAGATCGACCTGACGCTGAAGGCCGTCAAGTACGCCTACGAGCGCGGTGACGGGGAGAGAGCGCTGGAGGAGCTCAAGGGTCGCGCGCTTCTGCCGCCCGACCTGCTCTTCGTGGTGAGCATCGCCGACCGCACCGGCGATATCGCCGCCAGTACCCGGCCGCTCGCCATCACGAATGTCGGCGATCGACAGTTTTTTCAGACCCAGCGTGAAAGCGACACGCTGTCGATAGGTCAGGCTCTCCAGGACCCCGCTACCGGCGAATGGTTCGTTCGATTCGGCCGCCGGCTCGAGGGCGCCGGCGGGGACTTCGCCGGAGTCGCCATGCTCACCGTCGGCGCGGACTTCTTCGTCAGCGGCTACGAGGAGTCGAAGCTGGGCAGCGAGGGTGTGCTCGGAATTGTCGGCACCGACGGCGTCTTTCGCGCGCGGCGCTCGGGGGAGATCCTGAGCTACGGCGAGAGGGTCGACTACGCGACGACGATGCGCGGCGCGGATCAGGAGGAGACCGGCGTCACGCTCACGACGACCCCCTGGGACGGAGTGCTGCGCTACATCAGCGCGCGTCAACTCTACGACCTGCCCTTGACCGTCGTCGTCGGCATCTCGTATGCCGAACAGCTCGCCAGGACCGACAGCGATGCGCGCGTCTACCTCTGGCGGGCGGCCGCCGCCAGCTTCGTCCTCCTTCTCGTCGTTGCGGCGCTCGGCCGCATGAGCTGGCAGCTCGCGCTCAGCCGCAAGCGCGCGGTCTCGGAGCAGGTCGAACACGCCAAGCAGGTGGAGTATCTCGCCTATCACGACGGCCTGACCGGGCTGCCGAACCGAAGCCTCTTCAGCAAGCTCCTGCAACAGGGCATCCAGCAGGCGCGCCGCCATGAGCGCCAGCTGGCGGTGCTCTTCCTCGATCTCGACCGCTTCAAGCACATCAACGACACGCTCGGCCACGAGGCCGGCGATCAGCTGTTGCAGGAGGTGGCCAGGCGCCTGCGCGCCTGTGTGCGCGCGAGCGACACGGCGGCCCGCTTGGGCGGCGACGAGTTCGTCGTGATGCTGCCGGAGCTCGCCGAAGCCACCTACGCCGGCGCCGTGGCGCAGAAGATGATCGCCATGCTCGCCAAGCCCTTCGTGCTCCTGGGCCAGGAGTTCCGGGTGACGGGAAGCGTCGGCATCGCGACGCACCCGCAGGACGGCGCCGACGAACAGACGCTGACGAAGAACGCGGACATCGCGATGTACAAGGCGAAGGAGATGGGCAAGAACAACTTCCAGTTCTACTCCGAGGAGATGAACCACGAGTCGCTGGAGCGACTCGCCCTCGAATCGAGTCTCCGGCGCGCTCTGGAAAATGAGGAGTTCGTGCTCTTCTACCAGGCGAAGCGCGACCTCGGGAGCGGTCTCGTGACCGGAATGGAGGCGCTCCTGCGCTGGCAGCACCCTGAGCTCGGATTGGTTCCGCCGATGAAGTTCATTCCGGTCGCCGAGCAGTCCGGCCTCATCGCCTCGATCGGCAAGTGGGTCTTGCGCACGGCTTGCGCGCAGAACGTGACCTGGCAGCGCGAGGGGCTGCCTCGGCTGAGCATGGCAGTCAACCTCTCGGCGCTGCAGTTCTTCGATTCTCACCTCCTGGACGATGTCGCGTCGATCCTCGCGGCCACCGGCATGGATCCCGAACTCCTCGAGCTCGAGATCACGGAGATCATGTTGATGCAGGATGTCCCGCGGACCTTGCGCATCCTGACCGCGCTCAAAAGGCTCGGCGTGCACATCGCTGTCGACGACTTCGGGGTCGGCTACACGACACTCACCTCAATGCAGCAGTTCCCGCTCGACACGATCAAGATCGACCGCACGTTCATTCGCGACGTCGCCAGCGTCGCGGAGGACAAGGCCCTGACCGAGGCGATCATCGCGATGGGCAAGTCGCTGAGCGTTACGGTGGTGGCGCAGGGTGTGGAGACGAAGGCGCAGGTCGACTTCCTGCGTGAGCATGCCTGCGACGAGTTGCAGGGCTTCTATTTCAACCGCCCGGTCGCGGCGCGTGAGTTCGGCGACGTGCTGCGCGCGCAGGCCGCCGCGCCCGTGGTCACCGAGATCGCGGCGCACCTCACCAAGAAGCGCGCCTAGACGCCTCTTTCACTCGGACACGATGCGGACGCTCTCGTTCGCGAGCGATCGTTCGATGTAAGCGATGGCGCCCGGAACCTCTGCGACGCGCTCGAGCGCGGCCTTGCTGTCGGGCACCTGTTCCGGCGGTTGACCGCGGCCGGTGAAGATGATCTTCGACCAGTGCGCCTTGACCTGCGCGGGTGACTTCGCGGCGAAGTCGGCGTAGAAGGAATTGCGCACCGGCGACCCCTCGGGCTGGTCGATCGGCGCGGCCTTCACGCCGCCCGGAAACCGGCTGAGTCTGCCGAGGAAGAGGTCCGCGATCTGGTCGCGGGTGAGCGCGGTGACGCTGCTCTCGCGCGAGACGACGACCACGACATCGTCCTCCGCACCGAGGAGTGCGGTCCCCAGGACGAGGGCGATCCCGATGAAGTACGGCGCCGTGCGTGTCCCGATCCCCAAAGTCGGCCTCAGAAGACGATGTCGACGGCGATGCTGACGAGGTTGTAGCTCCCGCCAGGCCGGAAACCGGGTTGGACGTTGCCGAGGTTGCCGGCGGAGCCGGCGCCGAGGTCACTATGGTCGAACTGCAGTTTGAGGTCGAGATTCTTCATGAAGTCCCAGCGCACGCCGATGGAGGTCGTGTTCTGGTCCGGACTGGATCTGAGGAGGCCGTTGAGAGCGGCGTTGAGGCCGGCTGCGATCGCGGCGAAAGGAGGCGGATAAGCGTCTACCGTCAGACCCGGGTCGCTGCGGCTGCTCCGGGTGCTGACCGCGGAATAGGTCGCGTAAGGTGTAAAGCGGTCCCAGCGATAACCGCCACTTATATACCAGGCCGTACGGTCGCCGACTGCAGAATGACCGTGCGCATTGCCCACCTCGGCCATGACGAACCAGTCGATGGGGTCATACTGCACTCCTGCCCCGACGAACTCGAATGGGCCCCCGTCAGCGTCGTACTTGTCGGCGATCGCTTCGCCTTCCGGCCCGAACTGGCGAAAGATGTCGAACAGGGTGTTATAGCTGTCGATGTAGAGGTCGGTCCGCTGGTAGGCCAGCCGGCCAGTCCATGCGCCGCGCTCGGTCGTGGCCGTAAAGCCCCAGGAGTTGCGCGCCTTTGCCGTTCCACCGTCCTGGAGCTCGAGATCGCTCTGACCGACGCTTGCCTGGAAGGTATGAGCGAAGCCTCCCGCCAGCAGGCGATAGCTCGCGTCGACGCCGTCGTTGGCGGTGAGCGGTACCAGCGCGTAGACCTCGTTGGGTGGGCGTATCCAGACGTTGACGTAGCCGACTTTGCGATAGTCGGACACCATGAAGGTCGGCACGACGATGCGTCCAATCCGAACACTGGCGTCGGGCGTCACCTGATACTTGAGATTCATCCACTCGACGTGCGGCGTGTATTCGCCGTCGGCCTGCTGCTCGGCGAGAACCTGCACCAGAGCGGAGAGTCGTGGAGTGAAGGTGGCGGTGAGCTGCGCACCCACCCTGCTGTCGACCTCGGGGCTCCAGCTCTGGGAGAAACCGGCGCCGCTCTCGAGGATCAGGCTGCCGAGGAAGTCGGCCCGATCCTCGTCGGAGTGGACGACCCCGAGGGTCGCGTAGCCGTCGAACTCGAACTTGAAGCCTGAGGTTTCGTCGCCGCGTGCGGCAGACTGCGCGAGAACGACGAGCGCGAAGATTACCGTCGCCGCTCGGGCAGGCAGGCGCTGGTGTGAGTTGCGATGGTCGCTGCGCTCCATCGTTTCGGCCCTTCTCCAGGGCGCGAGCGCGGAGAAGAGACTGCAAGTCGACGGTCGATGTTCAGCCTCGGCGCCCCGGACTTCGAGATCATCCTACTCTCAAGCCGGAAGCGCGACCGCAGGCACGCGGGCGGCGAACGCGCTCGGATCGCACCCCCGTGACAACCCTCTCAGCTCGTGGCAGCCGGGCGATGGCGCAAATGGAGCGAGCAGGCGACGACCCAGCCGAGGACGGAGCCTTCGAGCAGGCGCTGGGAGAGGCCGACATAGGCGAAGTCCGGCGACAGGCCGAGGAGGCCGGCGAGAGCGAGGCCGCCGCCGACGAACCCGAGTGTCGCGAGGTACCTCGCGCCGGGCCAACTTCGCGCCGCCCAGCCGAGGGCGAAGAGCGCCGGCGGCGCCGTGATGTAGCCGGCGAGGCCAAGGAGGTTGTGCAGCGTCTGCGACAGGCTGGACTCCGCCGGCAGACAGCCCGGCTCGCAAGGGAAGAACGCCACGGCGACGTAGCCCAGTGCAAACAGGGCGAGCCCCGCGAGTCCGAGGGTAGCGGCGGGCGACGCCGGCAACGCCCGCCAGGCGAACCAGGCGAACAGGGTCATCAGGATTCCGGCGGGAAGGAAGCCGGCCCAGTTGACCAGCTGCGCTTGCGGCGCGCCGAACGCGCCCAGCTCGCTGATGTACTGCGAAGCGTGGCGATAGCCCGGAGTGCCGGCGGCGCCCAGAACGGGGAACAGCAGCGCTACGAACGCCCCGAGCAGGCCGCAGAGCGTGGCGGCGCGGCCGGCAGTCGCCGAGCCGAGATTCGGCCGCACAGGCGAGCTCAGCGGCGGCTCGCCGGAATCGCCGCGCTGGCCCGTTCGACGTTGGCGGTTGCCGCCGCGGCTGAAGTGATCGCTGTGGCCGCAGTGGCTGCAGCGAGTCCCTGCAGGGCGGGTCGGCGTCCGGGGGCGAGGGCGAGCGCGCGTTCGAACTCCGCGCGCGCTTCCGTCTGCCTGCCGCGGCGCAGGAGAAAGGCGGCCAACAGCTCGCGGCTCGGCAGGTCGATGGTCGGCGGGCCGAAGGCGACCGGCAGGGAATCTTCGAGCGCGACGGCCTGGCGCAGGAGCTTCTCGGCGCCGGTGAAGTCGCTCCGTCTCTCCGCGAGCAGGCCCTCGGCTTCGAGCCGGAAGATCTCGGGGCGCACCCGATAGGTCGGATCGGGATCGTTCTTCGCGACCTCGATGGCGACGACCTCG
>JAGPDF010000059.1 GCA_018057705.1 Thermoanaerobaculia bacterium
ACTCCAGCCGGCGGCGGCGGCCGCCGGCGTTCGAGTAGACCTTGATCTCCTCGCTCGTGACCTCGTTCGAGGACGGTTCGAAGACCACCGTCCACTGACGCCCCAGCCGGTCGGAGATCTTCTTCATCGCCTTCTCCCAGTCCTCGGGGTCGTTGACCACGAAATCGCCGCCGCCGTTGGCGGAGATGAGGCCGGTGAAGCGGTCGCGCTCCTCGGTGGCCCCCCCGGCCAGGCTGCTCTGGGCCATTGCCGTCTGACGATTGGCCGGGTTGAACATGTCGGGGGCGTCGCCGTGCAGGATGCTGGGCGAGGCTTCGGGCTTGCACTCCCACTTCCCTGCGGCGTCCTGCTGGCAGAGGGTGTTCTGACAGATGTTGCGGTCGGGCATCAGGAGAAAGACCGGGATCGCCAGATCGCTCGCCCGGCGCCCGACGGCGCTCGCGCTCGCGAGGTCGCCCGCCGTATCGCAGCCGTCCGAGACGACGATGAGCGCGGCGCGGGCGTCGGCGTTCTCGAACAACTGCAGGGTGCGGGTCAGGGCGGCAAAGAGCGCGGTCGGGCGATCCCCGAGCTCGGGGCTCGTGGGCAGCGCGGCGATGACGCGCGCCGCCTCGCCGCGGCCCTCCGCGAGCAGCCGCGTCTCGTTGGAGAAGCCGACCGCGAACAGCCGGTCCTCGTCCGAGACCGCCTCATTGACGAGCTTCAAGGCCGCGGCGCGCATCGGCTCGAAGGCGGCGTGCATGCTGGCGGAGCGGTCCACCGCGATGCCGAGCTCGAGCGGATCGTCGGCGCCGCCGACGACGCGCACCACGCGCTGCGGCTTCTTCCTCCACAACACCTCGATCTCCTCGGCCCGCGGCGGCGCCGCCCCAGCCGGCAGCGTCACCCGCACGAACCCGGTGCGAATGTCGATGATCTCGCCGAATACCTCCGGCTCCTGGGGAGCCTGGCCGCCCCCCTGCCCTGCTGGCTGCGCAACCAAGGGCGACGCCAACGCAGAGGCAAGAAGAAGGACCAGGAGCTGCCACTGCCCGCCGAGGGATGGGCTCATACTCGAAAAGTCCTGCAAAAACCGAACCAGTGCCCGCGGAGGCGGGAGCCCGCTCTACCGGGGAGACCTGGAGGCGGCCAGTGCGAAGCGCAGCGTCGAGGGATTGGTGGTGAGGCCGTGGGCTTCGGCGCGGCGAAGGAACTCGGCTAGGCCGGCCTGTTCGGCGGGGCCCATGCGGTAGCGCAGGTTTCGGGTGAAGTAGTCGCGGAGGACCGCCGGGGCGAGGCCGGTTTCGGCGGCGGTCTCGGTCACGATGGCGTCGAGCTCGGCGAGGCCGGTCTCGAGGCTCGCGGTGAAGGGGCCGACCAGATCGGCAGTGGCCACTTCTTCGCGCACGGCCCAGACGGCGAAGACGAACGGCAGGCCGGTCATCTCCAGCCATTCGCCGGCGAGGTCGAGGACGACGTACGTCTCGCGCTGCACGGTGAGCGCCGGGTCGCCGATGATCAGGGCGGCGTCGGCCGTGGCGAGCATCGCTTCGATATCGGCCTGAGCAGGACGGAAGACGGGGGTGAGCCCGTAGCGGTCCTCGAGGATCATGCGCAGGAGGGCGGCCGAGGTGCGGCTGTTCTCGTCGAGCGCCACCGAGGCGATCTCGCCGACCGGGACCTTCGAGACCAGGAGGACGCTCCGTACCTCGTGCGTCGCGGCGATCGCGAGGCCGGGCAGCACCGTCAGGCCGGGGATACGTGCCAGCTCGATCGACGGCATCAGGCCGACATCGAGGGTGCCCGCGGCGAGCCGATCGGCGATCACCGCCGGCGGCAGACTCTCACAGACGAAACCGCCCTCTTGCCGGCCGCGAAGGAGTCCGCGGGACAAAGGGCGGCTGTTGATGTAGTTGACGATTCCGACGCGGATCTGAGTCATCTCTGCCCGGAGGGTGCGAGTCGAGCGACATCGAAAGAGGTCGCTCGAACGAGCACGCGTTATGCGACCGCGAGCGGTCGCATAACGCTACTTCGACATCGCGTTCAGGAAGTCGAGGTTCGTCTTCGCCTTCGAGAGCTTGTCGAGCAGCAGCTCCATCGACTCGACGACCGACAGCGGGTTCAGCACCTTGCGCAGCACCCAGACACGGCGCAGCTCGTCCTCAGGCATCAGGAGCTCCTCCTTGCGGGTACCCGACTTGTTGATGTCGAGCGCCGGAAAGGTCCGCTTGTCGACGAGCTTGCGATCGAGATGGATCTCGCAGTTGCCGGTACCCTTGAACTCCTCGAAGATCACGTCGTCCATGCGGCTGCCGGTGTCGACGAGCGCGGTCGCGATGATGGTGAGCGATCCGCCCTCTTCGATGTTCCGCGCCGCGCCGAAGAAGCGCTTCGGACGATGCAGGGCGTTGGCGTCGATTCCGCCGGAGAGGACCTTGCCCGACGGCGGCTGCACCGTGTTGTAGGCGCGCGCCAGACGGGTGATCGAGTCGAGCAGGATGACGACGTCCTTCTTGTGCTCCACCAGGCGCTTCGCCTTCTCGATCACCATCTCGGCGACCTGCACGTGGCGGGTGGCCGGCTCGTCGAAGGTCGAGGAGATGACCTCGCCCTGCACCGAGCGCTGCATGTCGGTGACCTCTTCCGGGCGCTCGTCGATGAGCAGCACGATCAGCGCGACTTCCGGGTGGTTCTTGGCGATCGAATGCGCGATCGACTGCAGCAGCATCGTCTTGCCGGTGCGCGGCGGGGCGACGATGAGCGCGCGCTGGCCTTTGCCCATCGGCGTCACGAGATCCATGACGCGCGACGACATGTCGCCGGGGACCTCGAGCTTCAGACGCTCCATCGGGTAGAGCGGCGTCAGGTTGTCGAAGAAGATCTTGTTGCGCGCGACTTCCGGGTGCTCGAAGTTGACCGCTTCGACCTTGATCAGGGCGAAGTAGCGCTCGCCGTCCTTCGGCTGGCGGACCTGGCCGGAGACCGTGTCGCCGGTCCGCAGGTCGAAACGCCGGATCTGCGAAGGCGAGACGTAGATGTCGTCCGGGCCCGGGAGGTAGTTGTATTCAGGGGCGCGCAGGAAGCCGAAGCCGTCCGGCAGGCACTCGAGAACGCCCTCGGCGAAGATCAGTCCGGAGGACTTGGTCTGCGCCTCGAGGATCTTGAAGATGAGCTCCTGCTTGCGCAGGCCCGCCGCGCCTTCGACCCCGAGGTCCTTGGCCGCGGTGGTGAGCTCGGCGATCGACATCTCCTTGAGAGCGCGGATGTCGAGCATCTGCTTGCCGTTGCCGTTCGTGCCGTTGCCGGTCGGCACGGGTTCCGACCCTACGTCGAGAGGCAGTTCAAGGGGTTCCGTGGGGGCCTTCGGCATGTTCTTTCTTCCTCTTCTGCTGCGGCGCGGTTTGCTCCGCGAGAAATTCTGCGATGGATTTCCAGAGTTCACGGACACCCTCCCCTGTTTGGGCGGAGACGGCCAGGATCGCCGTCGGTTCTCCGATCTGCAGCGCGTCGGCGATCTGTTTCATACGCCGGGCGCGCTCTCCTCGTTTCACGTCGTCGACCTTGGTGGCGACGGCCAACGCTCTCAATCCCAACCCTGCAAAGTACTCTCCAGCCTGCTCGTCGAGGGCCGTCGCGCCGACTCTCGCGTCCACCAGGTGAACCACGATGCGCTGCGGATGAGGGGTCCGCAGGTAGTCGTTGATGATCTCGGCCCACAGGCTCCTGGCCTCCTTGGAGGCCTTCGCGTAGCCGAAGCCCGGGAGATCGACGAAGTAGAACGAGCCGTTGACCCGGAAGTAGTTGACCAGCTGGGTCCGGCCGGGAGTGGAGCTCGTGCGCGCCAACTTCCGGCCCAGGAGCCTGTTCAGCAGGCTCGACTTGCCGACATTCGAGCGCCCGGCGAAGGCGATCTCCGGCAACTCGTCGAACATGAAACTCTCACTACCCGCCGCCGACTTGATGAACTCCGACTTTTCGATCTTCAGTGCGGACTCCGGAGCACATCGGGAATTTTCGCAGCCACTTCGGACCGCCGCCAGGTCGCTCTTCGAGCTCGGCATCCTCGGGACCGGGGCGGATACGGCAGAGAGCCTCGGGCCCTCGAACCCACTCGGGCGCCGGTATCGGGAACTTCCGACCCAACAGATTGAAAAGATCCGTCAGAGAAAGCAGAGCTTGAAGCGGATTCGGCGAGAGGGTCTAGTGAGCCAAGGATCCGGAACCCAGAGAGGGCTCGGTCGGCCGTCCCGGGAATTCTCCCTCATTTCGGGGCTGCCATGCAAGCTCGCCCAAAAGGGCGATCGGGAGCACCTCGTCCATCCACTCCACCAGGTGCACCTGGAGGACGTCCCGGACCTCGCCCGGAATGTCTTCGAGATCCTTCTCGTTGTCGTGCGGCAGAATGAGCTCGGTGATCCCCGCACGGTAGGCGGCGAGCGCTTTGTCCTTGATCCCGCCTACGGCCAAGACCTTCCCCCGCAGGGTGATCTCGCCGGTCATCGCGATGTCGCGGCGCACCGGAAGCTTGGTGAGCGCCGAGATCAGCGCCGTCGCCATGGTGATGCCGGCGGACGGCCCGTCCTTTGGAATCGCACCCTCCGGCACATGGATGTGAACGTCGAACTTCTCGCTGAAATCCGGGTCGATGCCGAAGATATCTGCCCGGCTACGCAGGTAGGAGACCGCGGCACGCGCCGACTCCTGCATCACCTCGCCCAGCTTGCCGGTGAGTATGAGCTTGCCCTTGCCCTTCATCAGACCGACTTCGGTCTCCAGGATTTCGCCGCCGAACTCCGTCCAGGCGAGTCCCGTCGTGACGCCGATCTCGGGCTTCTCCTCGCGCTTCCAGGGACGGTAACGCGGCTTGCCCAGGAGAGCGGTGATGCGCTCGGGGCTCACCAGCACCTCGGCGCGCTTGCCTTCGGCCACCACGTTCCGCGCCAGCTTCCGGCAGACCGAAGCGATCTCGCGGTCGAGGTTGCGCACTCCGGCTTCGCGGGTGAAGCCTTCGATGAGCTGGCGCAGCGCCTCGTCCTCGAAGGCGACGTGCGCCGCCTCGAGCCCGTTCGCCTTGAGCTGCTTCGGCACCAGGAACTGGGTGGCGATCGCCTTCTTCTCGTTCAGCGTGTAGCCGGAGAGGTTGATGACCTCCATCCGGTCGCGAAGCGGCGCGGGGATCGGGTGCAGCACGTTCGCCGTGGCGATGAACATCACTTTCGAGAGGTCGTACTCGACATCCAGGAAGTGGTCGACGAAAGCATGGTTCTGGGCCGGGTCGAGCACCTCGAGCAGCGCCGCCGACGGGTCACCGCGGAAGTCCATCGACATCTTGTCCACTTCGTCGAGCAGGAAGACCGGATTGACCGTGCCGGCCTTCTTCATCATCTGGATGATCTGTCCGGGGAAAGCGCCGATGTAGGTGCGGCGGTGGCCGCGGATCTCCGCCTCGTCGCGCACGCCGCCCAGCGAGAGCCGGACGAACTTCCTTCCGACGGCGCGGGCGATCGAGCTCGCGAGCGACGACTTGCCGACTCCCGGAGGTCCGACGAAGCACAGGATCGAGGCCGGCGTCTCCGTGGTCAGCTGGCGTACGGCCAGGAACTCGAGGATGCGCTCCTTGACCTTCTGCAGCCCGTAGTGCTCGGCGTTGAGGATCTCCTCGGCCTTCTTCAGGTCCTTGAGCTCCCGGCTCGACTTCTTCCACGGCACGGAGGCGATCCAGTCGATGTAGTTGCGGGACACCGTCGCCTCGGCGGACACCGGCGGCATCGACTCCAGGCGCTTCAGCTCCTGCTCGGCCTTTTCGGCGACCGCCTTGGGCAGGCCCGCCTTCTCGATCTTGGCCTTGAGCTCGGCGATCTCGTCGCTCCTGTCGTCCTTCTTGCCGAGCTCCTGATGAATCGCCTTGATCTTCTCGTTGAGGTAGTACTCCTTCTGGGCCTTCTCCATCTGCTTCTTGACCTGGACGTTGATCCGCCGGTCGAGGTTCATCTTCTCCATCTCGACATCGAGAAGATCCAACAGGCGCTGTAGCCGCTCGTAGGGCGAGAGCAGCTCCAGCATGGCCTGCTTCTCGGCGGTCGGCACCGAGAGGTGCGAGGCGAGCGTGTCGGTCAGCCGGTCGGGCTCGTCGAGCTTCAAGGTCGGCAGGAGTCCTTCGAAGGCGAGATGCTGCGAGAGCTTGGCGTACTGCTCGAACGCGCCGAGAACCTTGTTGACGAAGAGCTGCAGCTTCTCCGACATCGGGTACTGGATCTCGTAGGTCTCGAGGTGGCTCCAGAGCGTTCCTTCGCGCTCCTCGAAGTCCATGAGCTTGCCGCGCTTCACGCCCTCGACCATGACCTTGATGTTGCCGTTCGGGAGCTTCAGATTCTGGACCACCCGCGCCACGACGCCGAAGTCGTAGAGATCCTCGCGCATCGGTTCGTCGACCTTCGGGTCGCGCTGCGCGACGAGGAAGATCCGCTTCTCGGGCGTGCCGAGCGCGATCTCCAGCGCCCGCACCGAACTCTCCCGGCCGACGATGAACGGCGCCATCATGTGCGGGAAGACGACCATGTCCCGCAGCGGAACGACGGGAAGAGACTCCCTGTGGGTCTCGACGAAGCTCTTGGGCACGCTCACCCGGCCTTCCGCAACGTGGTCACCGGTTGCGAGCGCCGCACCACGGTGTCCTCGGTGATGACGCACTCCTGGATCTCCCGCTGCGAGGGGATCGTGTACATGAGGTCGAGCATGAGCTCCTCGAGGATGATCCGCAGGCCGCGGGCGCCGACGTTGCGCTTGAGCGCCTCCTTGGCCACCGCCCGCAGCGCCTCGTCCGAGAAGCGCAGCTCGACGTCCTCGAACTCGAACATGGTCTGGTACTGGCGCACCAGGCTGTTCTTGGGCTCCTTGAGGATCCGCACCAGCGACTCCTCGTCGAGCTGCTCGAGCGAGGCCATCACCGCGAGCCGGCCGACGAACTCGGGGATCATGCCGAACTTGATGATGTCTTCGGGCAACGCCTTCTCGAGCGGGTTCTGCTTCGACTGCTCCTTCTTCGACTTGATGTCGGCGCCGAAGCCCATGGTCTTCTGGTTCAGCCGCTTCTCGATGTGCTCCTCGAGGCCGACGAACGCGCCGCCGCAGATGAACAGAATGTTGGTCGTGTCGATCTGCAGGAACTCCTGATGCGGATGCTTGCGGCCGCCCTGCGGCGGCACGTTGCAGATCGTCCCCTCGAGGATCTTGAGCAGCGCCTGCTGCACCCCTTCTCCCGAAACGTCGCGGGTGATCGACGGGTTCTCGCCCTTGCGCGCGATCTTGTCGACCTCGTCGATGTAGACGATGCCGCGCTGGGTCTTCTCCTTGTCGTTTCCCGAGGCCTGGTAGAGCTTGAGGATGATGTTCTCGACGTCCTCTCCGACGTAGCCCGCTTCGGTCAGCGTCGTGGCGTCGGCGATCGTGAAGGGGACGGACAGCAGGCGCGCCAGGGTCTGCGCGAGCAGGGTCTTGCCGGTGCCGGTCGGTCCGATCAGGAGGATGTTCGACTTCTGGAGCTCGACGTCGCCGGTCCGCGGACCCTTCTCGGAGAACTCGATGCGCCGGTAGTGGTTGTAGACCGCCACCGCGAGCTTCTTCTTGGCGAGGTCCTGGCCGATGACGTACTCATCCAGCAGCGCCTTGATCTCGTGCGGCTTCGGGAGCTTGGTCTCCTGCTGCTGCTCGAGGAGACGGTCCTCCGCGATGATGTCGAGACAGATGTCGACGCACTCGTCGCAGATGAAGACCGTCGGACCGGCGATCAGCTTCTTGACCTCGCGCTGGCTCTTGTTGCAGAACGAACACCTGAGGGCGTCGTCGCCGGATTCTTTCTTGGGCATCTCTCCTCCGAAATCGCGAGTCGCCGGCCAGCCGTTGGCTGGCGATCCCGACCGCTACAACCAACTGATCTACGCCGCTATTCCGCAGTCCGGATCAGACCGGTTTCGATCCTGGAAATCTCCGGAAAATCATACCAGAGGCGCCGAGCCGGGCCGGGCGAGCCCGCCGTCCGGGCCCGGGCGTCCGAAGCAACCACTTTGACTGCGGTGATCGCGGAAGGTGGCGCACGCGAGCCAGCTCTCCGGACGAGGGTTCAGCCGGGGACGGCGGTCGGTTTGCGGCGCTGCATGATCTGGTCGACGAGGCCGTAGGCGACGGCCTCTTCCGCACCGAGGATCTTGTCGCGGTCGGTGTCGCCGTGGATCGTCTCCTTGGTCTTGCCGGTATGGAAGGCCAGGATCTCGTCGATCTTGTCGCGCAGTTTGAGCAGCTCGCGGGCGTGGATCTCGATGTCGGTCGCCTGGCCCTGCATCCCCTGCGTCCAGGGCTGGTGGATGAGCACCCGGCTGTTGGGAAGTACGGTGCGCTTCCCGGCCTTGCCGGCCGCGAGCAGCACCGCAGCCATCGAGGCCGCCTGCCCGATGCAGAAGGTCGCGACGTCCGGCTTGATGTACTGCATGGTGTCGTAAACCGCGAGCCCGGCCGTCACCGATCCGCCGGGCGAGTTGATGTAGATGTGGATGTCGCGCTCCGGATTCTCGGCTTCGAGAAAGAGCATCTGCGCGATCACCAGGCTCGCGACCTCGTCGTCGATCGGCCGGCCGAGGAAGATGATGTTGTCCTTCAGCAGCCGGGAATAGATGTCGTAGGCGCGCTCGCCACGATTGGTCTGCTCGACCACCATCGGAATCAGCATGTTCGAGTCTCTCCCTAGCTCTTGTGGTCGTGCGAGTCGTCGTGGTCGTGGTCGTGGTCGTGATCGTGGTCGTGGGGAGCGGGCGCCGGACCGGTCTCCCCGAGCAGCCGGCGGACGGTCTTCTCGCGGCGCATCTGCGCGCGCAGCCCGGCGAGCTGACCGGCCTCGTCCAGCCGCTGACGCAGCGCCGGGGTCGGAATCCCCTGGGCGCGCGCGAGCAACGCGAGGGCCTGCTCGAACTCCTCTTCGCCGACCTCGATCTTCTCCTGGTCCGAGATCGCGTCGAGCAGCAGGCGCGCCTTCACGCGACGCTCGGCCTGGGGCTTCGCCTGCTCGCCGAGGCGCTGCCAATCGAGCCCGGCACCCTCGAGGTCGATGCCCCGGCGCGCCAGATTCTCGGCGTAGTCGCGCAGCAGTTCGTCCACTTCCCGATGCACGACGCCTTCGGGGAGAGGAATCGGGTGGCGTTCGGTCAACTGATCGAGCATCTTGGTCTCGCGCTGACGCATGGCATCGTCACGCTTGGCGTGGCTGATCCGCCGCGCGATGTCGGCTTCGAGCTCGGCGACCGTCGCAAACTTACCCAGATGGGCGGCAAAGGTGTCGTCGAGCGCCGGCAGGATGGGCTCGGTGAGCTCGACCAGACGGACTTCGAAGGTCCGCTCGGCGAGCGGTTCGGCCGGCGCGTCCGGGCGCAGATCCCCCTCTTCGCGCTCCTCGCGGGGTGCGCGGGGCTCCTTGCGGCTGAATCGAGAACCCTGTCCGACGCTCAATCCCGCGACGGCCAGAGAGATCTCCTCCCAGATCTGCTGCGATCCGACCTCGATGTCGACCGTCTGGGCTTCGACGACGACCTCGCCGGCGCTTTCGTCCGCGGCCGCCACCGGGTCGATCAACGGCTTGAGCTCGATCTTGGCGCGGTCGCCGGTCGCGGCGGGTCGCGCCGCACTCTTCCACTCGGCGTGGCGCAGGCGCAGGTCGGCGATCGCGGTCTTCACTTCGTCGGCGGTCGCTTCGACCGGCGGATCGGGCAGGCTGAAGTCTTTATAGTTCCGGAGCTCGATCTCGGGCCGCACTTCGACGCGGGCGAGAAAGGTCATGCCGGTGCCGGCCTGGACCGGCGCCATCTCGACCTCGGGTGCGAGCAGGGGATCGATCCCCTTCTCGGCCACCGCCTGGCGGAAATAGCGCGGCACCAGCCGCTCCACCACCTCGCGCCGGATGTCGTCGCCGAAGTGGCGCTGCACGAGGCTTTGCGGGACCTTGCCCTTGCGAAAGCCCGGCAGGCTCGCCTTGCGGCCGAACTCGCCCAGAACGCGGGCGGTCTCCGCATCGACGGCCGGCGCGGGAATCTCGATCTTCAACTCTTTACGGCACGGGCCGATCTCTTCCACATTCAGCACGACGCTCATCGGCGATCTCTGTCCTTGGGGCTGGTGAAATGGTGCGAAAGGGGGGACTCGAACCCCCAACCCGATCGCTCGGGACTAGATCCTAAGTCTAGCGCGTATACCAGTTCCGCCACTTTCGCGAGAGTGGGATCCGGGCACGGGAGGAAGCGAGAGGAGTGGGCGATGGTGAGCCGCGTAGGACTTGAACCTACAACCCGCAGATTAAGAGTCTGCTGCTCTACCATTGAGCTAGCGGCCCCTCTTGAACCAAAAATATAGCGGACGAAGCGCTCGGCTGGCAAGCCCCTTCATTCTGCGTCCCCCGCGGCTCCCGCGGCGATCACCGGCGGTGGGGGCCGAAAACGGAGCTCTCGCTAGCCGCCCTGGACGAAACGGACGATCTCGACGGTATCGCCGGCGACGACCTGGGTGCCGGCGAGGCGCGAACGGCGCACGATTTCGCCGTTGACCTCGACAGCGACCGCCTGCGGATCACAGCCGATCGAGAGCACGAGCTCGCGCAGCGTCATCGCGGCGGGAATCGGGTGCGTGGCTCCGTTCAGGCGGATCTCGCGCTGGGCGGAGGGCGATGCGGTCATGGGTCCTTTCGGTTCGCTCAAAGAAGCTGCTTGATCTCGGCGCGACCAAGATCCGAAGAGCCGGAGATGATCAGAGCGGCCGAGCCGCGAGCGAAGGCGGGCACATCGAGACGCATTTCGACCGCGCCGACATCGTCGGTCTCGCCGATCAGCAGGGTGCGCGGGTCGGCCACCGTCGAGAGCATCTTGACCGAGATCTGAACTCCGGCGAGGGGCAGACCGCTCTTCGACGAATAGGCGCGGAGCGTCAGGTTGTTGATCTTCCCGGGCTGGATCTCCTCCTGGCCGTCCAGGGCAAGCACGAGCTGTTCGTGCTCAGCCTCGGTCGAGAGGTAGTCCAGGATGACCTGATCGAGGGTCGGGCCTTCGTCGGCCTCGTCGAAATCCGGCATCTCCGCGAGCTCGGGGACCTCCGGCAGCTCCGCCAGCGGCGGCAGCCCGGCGAGCGGCTGAAAATCGTCCGGAGCAGACGCCATCGAACCCTCGAGCGCTTCGACCGGGACCGCACCGGTTTGCATGAGCGTTTGAGCGTGCCGCTCGGGAGACTCCTGTTCCGAAGTGGCGCCTGCGGTGGCCGGCGCGGCGGCCCGACCCTTGAGACCCTGGAGCTTGCTGTCGAAGCGGCCCGCCCGGATCGCAGCCACGATCGTGCGGTGTTGATGATCCATCAGGGCAGCGATCTCGGGATCGCCCTTGCCCCCTTCGAGCAGCTGCGCGTAGCTCGAGCGCTTGGTCGCGACGACCCGTCCGGCGACGTAAATGACACTCTCGATGAACGGATTCCCGCGTCCCTTGTCCTCGGTCTGGACATGGACCACCGTCTCTACGTGACGAACGTCAGTGTTGTATCCGGTGATCATGGTTGGACTGCGGCCGCTCGCGGCATTGTAGGAAGGCCTTCCCTCGCGGTCAAGGCGACGGTGGACGCTCCCCCGGGCCCGTGCGAGAATCGCCCCCGAGCAACTCTACCGCGGCCGGCGAATGCTCGGCCGAAACAAGCCCTCAGCCACTCACTCCCGCACCCCCCAGGAGACCCGGAATGACGCAGAACGCCGCTTCGCCCGATGCCAACGCCACCCGCACGCTGGTGCACTACGACGTCCGCGACGGCGTGGCCTACCTCAAGCTCGACGATCCGCCGGCCAACACCTATACCCACGAGATGATGCGCGCCCTCGACGAGGGCATCCTCAAGGCGCGCTTCGACAAGGATGTGCACGTGATCGTGCTCACGGGTGCGGGCGAGAAGATGTTCTGCGCCGGCGCCAACATCAACATGCTCAAGGCGTCCGACCCGTACTTCAAGTACTTCTTCTGCCTGCACGCCAACGAGACCCTGTCGCGCCTCGAGCAGACGCCGAAGCTGGTGATCGCGGCCCTCAACGGCAACACGGTCGGCGGCGGCCTCGAGATCGCCATGGCGGCGGACCTGCGGATCGCCAGGAAGGGCGGCGGCAAGGTCGGCCTGCCCGAGGTCACGCTCGGCGTCCTGCCCGGCACCGGTGGCACCCAGCGCCTGGTGCGCATCGTCGGCAAGAGCAGGGCGATCGAGCTCATGGTGACCGGACGCCTGTTCTCCTTCGAGGACGCCCTGGGCTACGGCATCGTCGACTCGATCCTCGAGGGCGACGACTTCATGGGCCAGGTGCACGAGTATGCGAAGCAGTTCTGCCCGCCGAACAAGGCGGCCAAGGCGGTCGGTCGCATCAAGCGCGCCGTGCAGTCGGGTGCCGAGATTCCGTTCGAATCTGCGATGACCCTCGAGCGCGAGTTGCAGCAGCAGCTCTTCCAGAGTGACGATGCCAAGGAAGGGCTCGCCGCCTACGTCGAGAAGCGCACGCCGCAATTCACCGCCAAGTGATGGAGCACGGGCTCGCGAGGGGGCCGCGCCGGGCGACGCAGCGGCTGGCGCTGGTCGCTCCGGTGCGGACTCCCATCGGGAAGTTCGGCGGTTGCCTCGCCGGACTTTCCGCTGCCGACCTCGGCACGCACGCCGCCGAGGCCTGCCTGCGTCGTGCGGGGATCGCCGGAGACGCGTCGGGGGTCGTCGACCAGACGATCTTCGGGCACGGCCGCCAGGCCAACGGCGGACCGAACAGCGCCCGGCAGATCGCCTTCCGAGCCGGGATCCCGGACGAGCGTCCGGCATTCACGATCAACCAGGCCTGCGGCTCAGGGCTCCAGTCGGTGATCTCCGCTGCCCGCACGATCCTCCTCGGCGAGGCGGAAGTCATTCTCGCGGGTGGCACCGAGAGCATGTCGAACACGCCCTATCTGCTCCCCCGGGCACGCTGGGGATATCGGCTCGGCAGCGACGAGATCGTCGACGGCATGTACAAGGACGGATTCAACGATCCGCTCTCCGGCCTCGTCATGGGCGAGACCGCCGAAGAGCTGGCCGTCGAGGCCGGCGTGACGCGCGAGGCCGCGGACCTCTACGCGGTCGAGACCCAGAGGCGCTGCGAAGCCGCCCGCGGGCGCGGACGATTCGTCGCCGAGATCGAGCCGATCCGCATTCCGGGACGCAAGGGCGAGACCGTCATCGCTGCCGACGAGCACCCGCGCGACGGCGTCACTCTGGAATCGCTGGCGAAGATGCCAGCGGTCTTCCGCAAGGGTGGAACGGTGACCGCGGCCAACGCTTCGGGCATAACCGACGGCGCCGCCGCCCTGCTCGTGGCCAGCGAGGCGGCAACCCAACGCCACGGGCTCACCCCGGCGGGCTACCTACTCGACTGGGAAGTGGTCGGCGTTGCTCCCCGGATCATGGGCATCGGGCCGGTACCGGCGACGCGCAATCTCCTCCAGCGCAACGGCCTCGGCTATGCCGACATCGAAGCCGTCGAGCTCAACGAGGCGTTCGCGTCGCAGGCGGTCGCCTGCCTCGCCCAGCTGCCCTTCGACCCGGCGAAAGTCAACGCCGACGGCGGTGCCATCGCGCTGGGGCACCCGATCGGCGCCACCGGAGCCCGCATCCTCGTGACCCTGCTCGCCGGCATGGCGGAACGCGGCCAGCGCCTCGGAATTGCGACGCTCTGCATCTCCGGCGGCATGGGCATCGCGATCCTCGTCGAACGCAATCTCTCCTGAAGCCGGAGCCCGGCGTGCCCAACATCGTCGTCGCCTACATCAAGGAAGACAAGGTCGCGCCGTACCTCGAAGCCCTGGCGGCGGTCGGCGTCGCGGAGTCGGACATCTTCCGCGCCACCCCGCGGCGCACCGCTACAGTCGACCTCCACGAGCTCCTGGCGCGCGCCGACGGGCTGCTACTCACCGGCGGCGCCGATCTCCAGCCCTGCCTCTACGGCGAGGCCCGCCGCCGGGACGCGAACCTCGACCGGCCGGCGCCGGATCGCGATCAGCTGGAATGGGACCTCCTGTGCGAGGCGCGAGCCCACCGGACGCCTGTTTTCGGGATCTGCCGCGGCCATCAGATGGTCAACGTCTTTCTCGGCGGTTCGCTCTACCAGGACATCGAGCTCCAGACCGGACGCAGCGGCCACGACAACTTCATCGATCGCGGCTTCGCTCTCGACCACCTGGCGCACGACATCGTCGCCACCGGGATCGATCATCCACTCGCCGCCCGCACGGGGAAGTTCGGGCACCCTGCCGTCAACAGCCGCCATCACCAGGCGGTGAAGGTGCCCGGGAAGGGCCTCGTCACCGTCGCGCAGGCGCTCGACGGCACGATCGAGGCGACCGTCGCCGGCGAGCCCGGCTGGTGGATCACATCGGTCCAATGGCACCCCGAGAACCTCGTCGACCATCCTTTCCATCGCGCGCTGTTCGAGGACTTCTTGACCGCAGCCGGGGAGTTCGCGCTTCACCGTTCAACGCAGATCGCCGAAGGAGCCGTGCGATGAACCTGCCGTCGAACCCGCTCGTCATCACGCTGCAGGAACGGGCGGCGACGCTCACGTTCGGCCGTCCACCGCTCAACATCCTCGACCTCGATCTGCTCGCGGCGCTGGACGACCTGATCGTCGAGCTCGCCACCGACCGCGAGCTGCAGGTGCTGTTCGTCCGCGGCGCCGGGGAGAGGGCCTTCTCGGCCGGCGTCTCCGTCCAGGACCACACTCCGGACAAGATCGACCGCATGCTGCTCTCGTTCCACGGCGCGATCGGCAAGCTGCGCGACCTCGAGGCCTTCACCGTCGCGTTGGTCGACGGTCACTGCCTCGGCGGTGGAATGGAGCTCGCTCTCGCCTGCGACCTCGTCCTCGCCACCGAGCGCAGCCGCTTCGGCCAACCCGAGATCGCTCTCGGCTGCTATCCGCCCGTCGCGGCGGCGCTCTATCCGCAGCGCATCGGCAGCGGCCGGACGCTCGAGCTGCTGCTCACCGGCCGCACTCTCGAATGCGCCGAGGCCGAACGCCTCGGTTTCGTGCACGAGCGGTTCGCCGACCGAGAGGCGCTCGAGGCCCGCGCCAGGGAGCTCTCGGCCGCGATCCAACGTCAGAGCGCGGCGGTCACGCGCCTCACGAAACGCGCCGTTCGCGCAGGCGAGAATCGCGCCTATGCGCCGGCACTCGCCGAGGCCGAGAGGATCTACCTGCGCGAGCTCACCGGAACGGCCGACATGGCGGAGGGGCTTCAGGCCTTCGTCGAGAAGCGCCCGCCGGTCTGGAAGCACCGATGAACCGACGCCGTGCGGCAGCAGCGGCAGGCCCGATGAGACGGCCCAGGACGGAGACTTCCGGCCTCTTCCGCCGACGTTTCTTGCCACTTCTCGCCGCGGGCACGCTGCTCGCGGGCGCGCTCTCAGCCGAAGAGTCGGAGGGGAGGGTCTCCTTCACTTTCGCACCTCCCGCCGCCGCTTTCGTCCAACGGGAGATCTACGTCGAGACCGCCCGTCTGGGAGGCATTCAGCAGCGGATCACTCTCGCCTCGGAGGTCAGCCTTCGCATCTCGCAGGAGGCCGGCAGCTCTTTCCTCCTCTTCCAGATCCAGCGCGCCGCTGCGGCGCGGGACGGCAAGCCGAGCGACGCGGCGATGGTCGCCGCGATGACCGGCGCCGAGACCGTCAACGTCGTAAGGCCGGACGGTGTGCTGACGAAGATCAACGGCCTGCGAAAGCTCACCGAACGGCTGCTGCCGACGCTCCAGGGCGAAGAGCGCACCGCCCTCGAGAAGCGCCTGCGTGAGAACCGGATCGAAGATCGCCTCCGAGCCAACTGGTTCGAGGCGACCGAGGCCCTCTCCGGGCAGACTCTGGAGCTCGGACGCGACTACTTTTTCGACTCCGCCTGGCCGACCGACGAAGGCTGGATCCAGCACCAGACGCTCCTCCGGCTCGGGCCGTGGGAAGAAACAGCGAACGGCAGAAGGCTGCGCCTGCATCTCGCCTACGTCGCCGACGCCAAGACCGACGTGCCCGGCGCCGTGCGGCTGCAGCCCAAGGTGGCCACCGCCTTCGCGCCCAGCAATCCCGGCAGGCTGGCCAAAGGCCTCACGATCTCGGGCAGCGCCAGTCGCCTCGTCGATCCGGCGACGCTGCTCGTCTGGAAGGACCAGAGCGTACGGCGGGTGCGCAACCGCCTGGAAGTCTCGGATGAGCTGGCGGTCACCATCTCGACCGAAGAGAAGGCCGACATCACACTGGAACCGGCGCTACCGGCGGCATCAGCGAAGCCGATAGCCCATTGAGAACCTGCGAGGAGAATCATGTCCCAGACCGTACTTTCCACTCGTGAAGGCCGCGTCGCCATCCTCACCATCAACCGCCCCGACAAGCTCAACGCCTTGAACGAAGAGGTTCGGGTCGAGCTCCTCGCCGCCCTGGCGGAGGTCGAGACCGACGATGGCGTCGGCGCCGTCGTTATCACGGGAGCGGGCGAGAAGTCGTTCATCGCCGGCGCCGACATCGGCGAGTTCGCCGGCCGATCGCCCTTCGACCAGCGCTTCGCGATGCGCAGCCCGCGCATCTTCGACGTCATGGCCTCGTTTCCGAAGCCGGTGATCGCCATGATCAACGGCTTCTGCCTCGGCGGCGGCTGCGAGCTCTCGATGTCGTGCGACATGCGGATCGCCTCCGACAAGGCCCGCTTCGGCCAGCCGGAGATCAATCTCGGCCTCATCCCCGGCGGCGGCGGCACCCAGCGCCTGCCGCGCCTCGTCGGCATGGGCCACGCAATGCGCATGATCCTCGGCGGCGACATGATCCCGGCGGCGGAAGCGAAGGAGATCGGTCTCGTCGATCTCGTCTTCCCGGCCGAAGAGCTGCGAGCGAAGACGCTCGAGCTCGCCCAGAAGATCGCGAGCAAGAGCCCGCTGACCCTCAAGGTCGCCAAGGAGGCGCTGCGCGCCTCCGAGAAGCTCGCCATCGAGGACGGCATCACCTACGAACGCGACCTCTTCTGCCTCTGCTTCTCCTCGAAGGACAAGGAAGAGGGCGTCGCCGCCTTCCTCGACAAGCGCCCGGCGGCCTGGACAGGCAAGTAGCGCGCTCTGCCGCGCGGTTCTTCGGTGGTCGCGGTGAGGCAGGGCAAGAAGCTTGTTTCTCAGCTCTACCGACGAGGGGTGGCTGGACCCGCAGCTGGGGACATGTAGCCGCCCCGAGCGAGTGTGTGGACGGACCCGTTCACGCCCCAGGGCGGATACGTGTCCCCGGCGTACCCAGGCGGGCCGAACAGGACCCCGAGCGCACGCTTGCTCCCGCCTCGCCCCGGAGTAAGATCCGGCAAACCAACCGTTCCGCTGTCCAAAAGGAGCCTGCCATGCGCACCCGTGTCGCAGCCGCTGCATTGACTCTGCTCGCCGCCCTCCCCCTCGCCGCCATCGCCCAGGAACCCGCCACCGTCGGGCCGACGATTTACAAGCAGACGCTCGACAACGAGCGCGTCCGGGTCTTCGAGGTGACCTTCAAGAAGGGCGCCGAGATCGCCATGCACTCGCATCCCGATCACGCGGTCTACGTCGTCCGGGGCGGCAGCCTCGAGATCACCCTCGCCGACGGCACCAAGAACGTCATCGATGCCAAGCCGGGCGAGACCTTCTTCCTGCCCGCGCAGGCTCACAGCGCCAAGAACGTCGGCAAGGGGACGATCCAGGTAACCGTCACCGAGCTCAAGGAGGCGGCGCCCTCGGGCGTGCTCTCCGCTGCCGAGCGCGCCGAGATCCTGGCGCTCCTCGAGCGCGGCCAGCGCGAGCTCGAGGAGCTCGTGGCGAGCACCCCCGAAGAGCTCTGGGCGAAGAAGCCGGCGCCCGACCGCTGGTCGGTCGCCGAGGTCGTCGAGCACCTGGGCGCGGCGGAAGGACTCCTGTTCGGAATGCTGCAGCAGGCGCTCGCCGCGCCCGCGAGCCCCAATTGGGCGCTCGTCGAGGGCGGCATGTCGACGGAGAACTTCATGACCATGCTGCAGGATCGCAGCAAGAAGTTCCAGGCGCCGGAGCCGATTCAGCCCAAGGGCGGCATGTCCCGCGCCGACGCGCTCGCCAAGTACGCCGGAGCGCGCGCCGTCACGGCCGAGTTCGTCCGCCGCACCACCGCCCCGGTCAAGAAGCACGTCGCCGACGGGCCGGCGGGCAAGATGACCGGTCACCAGATGCTGGTGCTGCTCGGCGGCCACAACCTGCGCCACAACGCCCAGATCCGCGAAGCGCTCGAGCAACTGCAGAAGAAGTAGAGCGCTCAGCGCTGCGAGTGTGATGGGGCGCTCCGGCACTCGGGATCCAAAGCGGGCTCCTATTTGAGGCGTGGTCGCCCACTTTGGATCCCGAGCGCCAGAGCGCCCCTGGCAAGCGCTTCTCGCAAGCTTCTTTTCTCTCGGGCGAAAGTTGGGGACACATTGCGGCCGCTCGAGGGCTCAGGCAGCCGACGGGCGCCGAAGCCGCTATGTGTCCCCGGAACCGCCGGGAAGCGGGCCGGACAGGACCCCGAGCACGCGCCCCGCAGCCAGAATAGGTCGAAAAGACCGCTGTATCTAGTGGCTCCCGAACGCGGCGATGTAGTCGGCCATCGACGCGAGAACGACCTGCTCGGCGTGCTCGCGACCGTAGGTCGCGGCAACGCTGACCACGTTGGTCTCGCCGGGCATCTGCTTGTAGGTCGTGAAATAGTGCGCCAGCCGCTCGACCATCTTGGGCGGCAGGCCGTCCAAGTCCTCGACATCCCCCCAGTAGAGATCGTTCTTGAGCACGGCGATGATCTTGTCGTCGGCCTCGCCGCGGTCGATCATTCTCAAGCCTCCGACGACCCGCGCGTCCAGCAGGATGTCGGCCCGGGTGACCGTCCTCTCGCTCACCACGCAGATATCGAGCGGATCGCCGTCGCCGCGCTCGGCGGCGGGCGACAGCGCCGCCATCCGCGACCCGCAGTAGGTGCGCGGGATGAAACCGTAGAGCGTCGGCGGCTGGGCCGCTCCGCGCTGGGGCCGGTCCACCTTCAGGTAGCCCGAGACCTTGTCGATCTCGTACTTCACGGTGTCGAGCGGCCCGATCTCGATATAGGCGGTCACGATCCGCGGCGGATCGGGGCCGACCGGGAGGCCGTGCCAGGGGTGCGGGCGGAATTCACGGAAGCGCAGGTTCGTGGCCATCGTGCGAATCCTACTCGCCCTAGCTAGACTTCGCAGATGAGAGATCCTTCGCCCCCGGCCGCGATCGAGATCCCCGAACGGTTCAATCTGGCGGACTGGCTGCTCGACGAGAGGTTGCGCGAGGGCAGGGGCGGCGAAGTCGCGCTGCGGCTCGCGGATCGTGACCTCACTTACGACGCGGTCGCCGCACTTTCGCGGCGCTACGCGAATGTCCTTGCGGGCCTGGGTTTGCGCGCCGAGGAGCGCGTCTTCCTCATGCTGCCCGACGGGCCGGATTTCGTCGGCGCCCTGTTCGGCGCGCTGCGCGCCGGCGGAGTCGTGGTGATGCTCAATCCCGAGCTCCACGCCGATGCGATCGCTGCGCTCGTCGACTACCTCCGGCCGCGTTTCTCGGTCATCGACGGCCGGCTGGCGCACACCTGGGCCGAGGCGCTCGGAATGAGCCAGGAACGGACGCAGCTCCTCACGGTCGGCGACCGCGCCCCCGGCTGCCCGGCGTTCGAAGAGCTCTCCCGCACCGTCGCCGACGACTTTCCCACGGTCCGGACTCACCGCGACGATCCGGCGGTGATGCTCTTCTCCGGCGGCACCACCGGACGCCCGAAAGCGGTCGTGCAGAGCCACCGCTCGTACGCCTTCACCACACAGGCCTATGGACAGCGGATTTTGGGCCTCACCGCAAGCGACACCACGCTCTCCGTCCCGAAGCTCTTTTTCGGCTATGCGCTGGGATCGAACCTGTTCTTCCCCTTCTCCGTCGGCGCCTCCGCCTGCCTGTTTCCGGAGAAGGCGACCGCCGAGAGCGTCTTCGCGGCGATCGCGCGCCACCGCCCGTCCGTGCTCGTCACCGTCCCGACGATGATCCAGCAGATGGTGAGTCACCCCGGAGCAGGAGCGCAGAACCTCGCGTGCCTGAGACTCGCGACCTCCGCTGGCGAAGCCCTCGCAGTGACGCTGCGCGAGCGCTGGGACGAGACTTTCGGCGTCGAGCTCCTCGACGGTCTCGGTACGGCCGAGCAGTGGCACATCTTCATCTCGCACCGGCCCGGCCGTGTCCGGCCGGGGACGCTCGGAGAGGCGGTACCCGGCTTCGAGGTGCGGGTGAAGGACGACGCCGGCCAGGATCTCGCCGACGGCGAGATCGGGCCGCTCTGGGTGCGCGGCGGAGCGCGAGCCTGGGGCTACTTTCGCGAGCTGGACAAGACCCAGGACACGTTTCGCGGCGAGTGGGTCGTCCCCGGCGACCTCGTGTCGCGCGACGCGGATGGCTTCTTCACCTATCAGGGGCGCGGCGATGACGTCTTCAAGGTCGCCGGCAGGTGGTTCTCCCCCGCCGAGGTCGAGGGCACGCTGCTCCGCCACCCGCAGGTCGCCGAATGTGCCGTGGTCGGAATCGTCGACGGGAACGGCCTGCTCAAGCCGCACGCCTGGGTGATCCCCAGACGGGCCGCTCCCGGTCTCGCGCAGGAGCTCTCGGATTTCGTGGCGCGGGAGCTCCTGCCCTTCAAGGCGCCACGAATCGTCCATCTCGTCGAAGAGCTTCCCCGGACCCACCTGGGCAAGATCGATCGCGGCGCCCTCAAGCGCCCGCCGTCCACCGAAGGGGCGAACCGATGACCGCACGACGCAAAGTCGCAGCGCAGTCCACGGCTTCATGCCTCGCCGAGCTCCTCCGGATCCGGGCCGAGTTCGGATCGGACTGGCCGGCGCGCAAGCGCGCGCTGCTCACTCGACTCGAGCGCGCCCGGCTCGGTTCGGCACGGGCGGTCGGGCAACTCCACGATCTGCTGCTCTTTCTGCGGGCCTACCCCGATGATGCAGCACTTCTTGCTCACGTGGAGCGCATGCTCGAGGGCTTCGAACGGCGCTCCGACTTCCGCGCGTTCCGTGCCCGGCTCGCCGACAGCGGGATCGCCGGGACGACGATCCACTTCCCGTTCTTCGCCGAGACCGCCTGGCGCCTCGCCGGCCGATTCCCAGCTCACCTCGCGATCGACTGGGACTCGATTTCCGAACCCGAGAGACTCGAGCGCTGGCTGCCGTTCGTCGCGCACCCGGCGGAGGCTCCCGGGCTCGACGAGATCGCCTGGTCGCCGGGCGAGTGGCTCGACCGGATGCGGGGCCGGGAAGCCGTCCAGCCATCGCCACCGCAGGCCGACGGGGCGTTCTTCCTCCAGCGCCTGCGGACAGCGATTCCCGACCCGCAGCTCTTCGAGCGCGTCGTCGACGACCTCGGCCTGTTCTACCGGCTCACACCCTCCGCGACGACGCCTGCCCGCACCCGCGAGCGGCTCCGCGGAGCGCCGGCTCACTTCCATTCCGCTCCGCTCCTGCGGGGACGCCCGGACCTCGTGAAGGCGCTGCGGCGTGGCGGACTGCGCCCGCTGGCGGTCGAAGAGCTCTCCGGCCGTCGCGCCGAGCAGGCGCTCGAGCTGGCGCGCGATGCCATGGTCACCCGCGGTCGCGATCTCGACGCCTTCGCCTACGGCAGCGCCGAGGACGTGCGGCTGGTGACCTGGGAGGACGGCCTGCAGTTCGCGGTCATCGGTGTCCGTCCGGAGCGCCGCCTGCTGCTCGAGGCGGTCTACGCCTTCCTGACGCTCAAGAACGGCGTGCCGGCCGGTTACGTTCTGAACAGCGCTCTCTTCGGCTCGGCGGAGATCGCGTTCAACGTCTTCGAGGCGTTTCGCGGCATCGCGGCCGCCCAGGTCTATGCCCGGGTGCTGGCGACCGTCCAGTTGGTCTTCTCTGCCTCCGCCTTCACCATCTTCCCGTACCAGCTGGGCGACGGCAATGACGAAGCGCTCGACTCCGGCGCCTGGTGGTTCTACCAGAAGCTCGGATTCCGGCCGCGGGCGCCCAGGGCCGTCGCGCTCATGCAGCGCGAGCTCGCGCGCCAGCGCCGGGACCCGGCGAGCCGCTCGACGCGCTCGACGCTGGCCGCCCTCTCGCGGGAGAACCTCTTTCTCCATCTCGGCAAGGAACGCCGCGATGTCATCGGCGAAGTGCCGCTGCCCTGGGTCGGCGTCGCAGCCACCGATCTTCTCGCCCGCCGATTCGCTGCGGCGGACGGACCCGGCGATCGCGGCGACGAGGCTTGTGCGGCCGAAGCGCGCGCGCGGCTGGGCCTGCGCAGTCTCGCGGGCTGGAGCGCCGGAGAGCGCGCCGCCTTCCACCGCTGGGCGCCGGTCCTCCTCCTGCTCCCCGGCCTCGAGCGCTGGAGCCCTGCCGAGCGGTCAGCGCTGGCTGCCGTCGTCCGCGCCAAGGGAGGGGCCAGGGAGTCGGAGTTCGTGCAGCGCTTCGATGCTCACCCGAAGCTGCCCCGCGCCCTCGCGAGACTGGCGCGCGACTGCGAAGGCGCCTGAGGGCGCCGAACGCGGCTCGCCCGGGAGTCCCCGGGGACGGCACCTATTCGATCGCGCGCGGCGTGGATTGGACCCGGACCACGCCGATGATCCCGGCGAGGGTCAGCAAGGAGCCCAGCGCCTGATTCCAGCCGAACGGTTCGTCGAGAAAGAGCGCTCCGAGGGCGAAGGCGATGAGCACGGTCAACTGCGCCATCGCCCCCGACTGGACGTTGGTGACCCAGCGGTAGGCGTAGGTCATGAGGAGCTGGGCGGCGATCGACGTCGCTCCGACCGCGGCGAGGAGCAGCCATTCGCGGGCATTCGGGGTGCGCCAGTGGAGGATTCCCAGCGGCGCCGTCGTCAGCAGGCCGAAGAGGGTGAAGCTGCCGTAGATCGCCCACGAGCTCTCGGTCCGGCGAGCGGCGCGGATCGCCGCCACCGCTGCACCGGAGAGTACCGCCGAGGCCAGCCCGGCCGCTTCCCAACGTCCGAAGCGCGCGAACAGGCCGCCGTCCGCGAGACCGCCGGTGACCAGAGCCACGCCGAGGAAGGCAACCGCAGCCGGCAGCAGCACCCAACGCCGCACGCCCTCGCCCAGGAAGAGCGCCGCGAACAGCACGCTGAAGATCGGCGACGAGTAGTTGAGCAGCGTCGCCGTGCCGACCGGGACATGGGCAATGGCGAGGAAATAGAGCAGGACGGCGGAGCCTCCGAATACCCCGCGATAGACGAGCAGATCGAGGCGGTCGTAGGCGAGCGCCCGGCGGGCCAGCCGGGGCACCAGGAGCAGGGGCAGAAGCATGAGCGCGAAGCGGATGAAGGCCACCTCTCCACCCGAGATCGTCTTCGATACGAGCTTCGCGGCCACCGCCATGAGAGCGAAGCTCACCGCAGAGAGCGCCGTGTAGACGAGCGGACTCCGCGGCGCCGCAGCGACGGGAGGCGTTGGGCCGGTGGTGCTCAGCGCGCGATCGGAGAGCGGAAGAGGTCCGCGAGCCAGTCGGGCACCGCGGTCTTCTGGAAGGAGTCCATGGCGACACAGACGGTGACGATCCGGCTCTCCGCGGCGGGCCGCTCGATGTCGCGGTGGAGGAAGCGATAGCGCCAGGAGACCGAGCTCCCGCCGACGCGCGGAATCGAGACCTCGATCTCGGTGTCATCGCCGTAGCGCAGCGGCCGGTGATACTCGGTCTCGAGGTGCACCACCGGGAAGCCGATGCGGTGCTCCCGCAGCAGCTTCGGATAGTCGATGCCGATGCCGTCGCGAAAGAACTCCTCCATCGCGACGTGGCAGAAGTGCATGAAGCGCGGGTAATAGACGATCCCGGCCGGGTCGAGATCCCCCCAACGGACGTGCAACGGTGTGCGGAAGGCCATGCGCCGAAGTCTAGCCCGACGGCGCCGGCTACCCGGCCGCCGGCTTCGGCTTGCCCGCCAGGTACTGCGGCGGCCAGGCGAGATCGACGCCGTAGCGCGTCGCCGCGTGCAGCGTGAGGTAAGGATCGGCGAGGTGCGGCCGCGCCATCACGGCGAGATCGGCGCGCCCGGCCGCGAGCACCGTATTCGCATGGTCGACGTCGAGGATGGCGCCCACCGCCATCACCGGAATACCGGCTTCATAGCGGATCTTCTCCGCGAACGGAACCTGGTACATCCGCCCGTAGTCGGGTTTCGAGGCGGGCGAATTGCCCGCCGAGGAGACGTCGATGAGGTCGCAGCCGAGGCGCTTGAGCTCGCGCGCCACCGCGACCGCGTCATCGGGGGTGAAACCGGAGCCGTCCGGCATCCAGTCGGTCGCCGAGATGCGGACCGACATCGGCAGCTCCGCCGGCCAGGCCTCGCGCACGGCGCTGAAGACCTCCAGCGGGTAGCGCATCCGGTTCTCGAGTGCGCCGCCATAGTCGTCACGGCGCGAGTTCGAGAGCGGCGACAGGAAGCTCGACAACAGATAGCCGTGCGCCATGTGCAGCTCGAGCCAATCGAAGCCGGCTTCCGCGGACCACCGGGCCGCGCGCACGAAGGCGGTCCGGATCCGGTCCATGTCGGCGCGGTCCATCGCCTTGGGCACCGGTGCGCCGGGGCGGAACGGTTCGGCCGAGGGCCCGAGCGTCGACCAGGCCCCCTCGGCGGCGGTGAGCGGCAGGTCCGCGCCCTCCCAGGGAAGGTGCATCGAGGCCTTGCGGCCGGCGTGCGCGAGCTGGATGCCGATCTTCGCCGCCGAGTGGCGGTGAGTGAAGTCGACGATCCGTTTCCATGCCGCGCGATGCTCGTCGCGGTAGAGACCGGCGCAGCCGGGCGAGATCCGCCCCTCCGCCTCGACGTTGGTCATCTCGGCGATCACCAGGCCGGCGCCACCCACGGCGCGGCTGCCTAAATGAACGAGATGCCAATCGTTCACCGTGCCGTCCTCTGCCGAGTACTGGCACATCGGCGAGACGACGATGCGGTTCGCGAGCTCCACCCCTCGCGCCGGGAACGGCACGAACGCCGGCGGCCGCGGGGCGGCAGAGCCCGCTGCCGGGTCGAATGCCCGATCGACGCGAGCCACCAGCTTCGGGTCGCGCGCCTTCAGGTTGTCGTAGGTGATGCGCTTCGAGCGCGTCATCAGATTGAAGACGAACGGCACCGGCTCCTGGGCGAGATAGCGGCTCGAGTTCTCGAACCACTCGAGACTGGTCTGGGCAGCGCGCTGGAGCTTCGCGACGTCGATCCGGCGCGCCTCCTCGTAGGCGGCGAGCACCGCCGGGACGTCTGCCGTGCCGAGAGCCTGGAAGGACGCGACGAGCGCGATCGAGTCCTCCATCGCGAGTTTGGTCCCGGAGCCGATCGAGTAGTGCGCCGTGTGCGCGGCGTCGCCCAGAAGGACGACGTTGCCGCGGTGCCAGCGGCCACAGCGCACGGTCGGGAACTGCCGCCAGACGGAGCGATTGGCGAGCAGGCGGTGCCCGTCGAGATGGCGAGCGAAGAGGCGCTCGCAGAACTCGACGGTCGCCGCTTCGCTCGCGCGGTCGAGGCCGGCGCCCTGCCAGGCCGCCTCGCTGCATTCGACGATGAAGGTGCTGCGTCCGGCGGCGAACGGATAGGCGTGGGCCTGAAAGAGCCCGTGCTCCGTCTCCTCGAAGATGAAGGTGAAGGCCGGCAAGCCGAAGTCGGTTCCCAGCCACGAGAAGCGGTTCGGCCGCAGGTCGATCGTCGCCTCGAAGTCGCCGGCGAAGCGCTCGCGCACGGCGCTGTTCACGCCGTCGCAGCCGATCACGAGGTCGGCCGCTGGCAGTTCCGCTCCGGCCGCGAGCTCGCGCTCGAAGCGGATCGTGCAGCCGAGCGTCTGGGCACGCTGCCGCAGGATGGCGAGGAGCTCGGTGCGCGCGATGGCGGCGAAACCGTGTCCTGTCGAGACGATCGTCTCGCCGCGAAACCGCGTCTCGATCTCCGTCCAGGTGCGGAACCGGTCGCGGATCCGGGAGGCGGAGTCGGCGTCGGCGTCATCGAAGAACGACAGCGTCTCGTCGGAGAAGACGACGCCGAACCCGAACGTGTCGTCCGGCCGGTTGCGCTCGAGGATCTCGATTTCGACCTCCGGAAACGCCTTCTTCATCAGGATGCCGAAGTAGAGTCCCGCCGGTCCGCCGCCGATCGCCACGATGCGCATTCCGGGATTCTACGTGGGGTCGTGAATCCGGAACGCCCATCCTGCCGCAGACTGGTCTAGGCTGCTCAGGCGATGCAATGGTGGATCGTCTGGCTCGGCGAGCTCTTCTGGATCGTAGGGGTTGGGATCTGGGTGGCGACGGATCGCCGTGCTCCCGCCTCGACCCTGGCCTGGATCGTCGTCCTCGCCTTTCTGCCCCTCGTCGGCCTGCCGGTCTACCTGCTCGTGGGTCCGCGCCGGTTGCGGCGCCAGAGGTTGCGCTACCAGGGCCTCAGCGAAAGCGTCGCTGCCGCGCTCGGATCGGTCGAGAGGCATCCCGACATACCGCCGGACGTCGCGCGCCAGGTGCGGCTCGCGGCGCGCCTCGACGAAGCTCCGCTCTCTTCGGCGACCTCGCTCACCCACTTCCGTTCTGGCGCCGCGGCTTTCGCTGCGATCGAAGAGGACATCGCCGCCGCCCGGCACCATGTCCACCTCGAGTTCTACATCTGGAGCGACGACTGTACAGGACGGCGGATTCGCGACCTGCTGACCGAGCGTGCGCGAGCCGGCATCGAAGTCCGGGTGCTCGTGGACAGCGTCGGCGCTGGCGTGAATGCCGCCTTCTTCAGCGCGCTGGTCGCGGCAGGCGGGCACTATGCGCGATTCAATCCGCCGCGCTTCGGCCTGCGACTTCGCCTGTTGAACTTCCGCTCCCACAGAAAGATCGTCGTGGTCGACGGCGAGGTCGGCTACCTGGGCGGCATGAACGTCTGCGACGAGCAGACGAGCGGCGTCGGGGGCGACTCTCCCTGGCGCGATTCGCAGCTGCGGATGGAAGGGGAGGCCGTGCGCTGGCTGCAGCGTTCGTTCCTCGAGAACTGGCAGTTCTCGACTCCATCCCCCTTGGCGATCGAGCCCGAATACCTTCCCGGCCAACCGCGCGGCGACCACTGGCTGCAGATCGTCCGTGGGGGGCCCGATCGCGCGGTCTTCCCCATCCACGAGTTCTTCTTCACCGCCATCGCCGGCGCCGACGAACGCATCTGGATCTCGAGTCCCTACCTCGTCCCTGACGAAGCCACGCTCCTGGCCCTCCGCTCGGCAGCGCACCGGGGTGTCGACGTTCGGCTGCTGGTGCCGGTCCGCGGCGACCACCGCCTGGTCACGGCGGCGGTGCGCTCCTACTACGACGACTGGCTCGCCTGCGGCGCGCGGGTGTTCGAGTACGGCCCGGCGATGCTGCACGCCAAGACGATGCTGGTCGACCGTGAGCTTGCGGTGGTCGGCAGCGCGAACGTCGACAATCGGAGCTTTCGCCTGAACTTCGAGATTGTCGCCGCGGTCTACGGCGAGGAGGCGGCCGACGACCTGGCGGAAGAGTTCGAGGAGGATCTCGAAATGGCCCACGAAATCCTGCCGAGCGACCTCGCCTCTCGCAGCCGCCTTCGCGTCCTGGGCGAAGTCGGCGCGCGGCTCTTCAGCGCCCTGCTCTGACGGGAGCGCTCATCCTGGAGTCCGGGCCAGGACGAAAGTTGACATTTGATACTAGTGTATGAGTACACTAGTACACATGTTGCATCTGCCTCTGACGATTGACACTTCGGACCCGCGACCGATCGGACGCCAGATCGAAGAGGGTCTCCTGCAACTGGTCACATCCGCGACGTTGGTGCCAGGCGAACCGATTCCTTCGGTGCGCGACCTGGCGCGCGACCTGCGGGTCAACCCCAACACGGTCGCCAAGGTCTTCCAGCGCCTCGGCGAGGCCGGAGTCCTCGAGATGCGTCGGGGCGAAGGCACCTACGTCGCCCAGAACCCCCCGCTTCCCACCGCGGCCGAGCGCCAGGCCCGTCTCGCCGACGCCGCCTCCCGCTTCGCCATCACTGCCTCCGGTCTGGGCTTCGATGCCAAGCCGGCGGCGGTCGCTCTCTTCGAAGCCTTCCTCGCGCTCGAGTCCCAGGAGAAGAAATCGTGAAGATCCTGATTCGCGACGTCACGCTGCGCTACGGTCGCACGACCGCCCTCGACCGGCTCGACCTGCATGTCCCGGCGGGCTCG
The DNA here is from genome assembly GCA_018057705.1 of Thermoanaerobaculia bacterium. Classification (NCBI taxonomy): domain Bacteria; kingdom Pseudomonadati; phylum Acidobacteriota; class Thermoanaerobaculia; species Thermoanaerobaculia bacterium. The sequence goes on from JAGPDF010000059.1 coordinate 28,271, forward strand.
GTCTACGCCCTGCTGGGCAGGAACGGCTCGGGCAAGAGCTCACTGGTGAAAGCGCTGCTCGGCCACCGGCGTCCCGATGGCGGCGTCCTCGAGCTCGACGGCCTCGACCCCTGGAAGGCGCGTCATCGCCTGATGGGCCGAATCGCCGCCACCCCGGAAACGCCCGATGCGCCGCCGGCGATGAAGGTCGACGCCCTCGGACAGTTCGT